>DASRQW010000001.1 GCA_035696245.1 Longimicrobiaceae bacterium
CATCACCGGCGGCGGCGCGCTGCTGCGGGGGCTGGACCAGCGCCTGAGCGTGGAGACCGGCCTCGCCATCCACATCGACGACGACCCGCTGCGCTGCGTGGTGCGCGGCGCCGGCATGGTCCTCGACGAGTGGACCCGCTACGGCTCCGTCCTCACCCAGTAGCGTCTTGGGGAGATGCGCGGCGTCGCGGCGTCGGGAGATGCACGGCAGGCCATCATCCCTCGTCCCGGCCCGCATCTTCCTGCACCCGCCACCGCCCGCCGCTCCTCCGCCGATGCGAGGCGGTGCGCGTCCGCCGAGTCACCGCGGTCGACAGCCTCTCATCCGGAGCGGCCCCGTCCGCCGATGAACGGATGACGAGCGGCGCCCGCATCTGACGGGCACGGCGCCGGTGTTTCTCCTTCCTACCGACCCATCTCCCACCGATCCACCCGACCCCCCGCGACAGGAGGCGACACGTTGGAGCACCTCAAAGCGCTGATCCGTGACGTGCCGGACTTTCCCGTGCCCGGCATCCTGTTCCGCGACGTGACGCCGCTGCTGCGCGACCCCGCCGGTCTGGCGGACGTGGTGGAGCACCTCGCCGAGCGCTACCGCGGCGCGGGCATCGACGCGGTGGCGGGCATCGAGTCGCGCGGGTTCATCTTCGGGGCGCCGCTGGCGGTGGCGCTGGGCATCGGATTCGTGCCCATCCGCAAGCTGGGCAAGCTGCCGGCGGACAAGATCAGCCGCGAGTACGCGCTGGAGTACGGCACCAACTGCCTGGAGATGCACCGCGACGGCGTGGCCCCCGGCGAGCGCGTGCTGCTGGTGGACGACCTGCTCGCCACGGGCGGCACCGCCCGCGCCGCCGCCGAGCTGGTGGAAGAGGTGGGCGGAAAGATCGCCTCCGTCGCCGTCGTCATCGAGCTCGCCTTCCTCGACGGCCGCAAGCTCCTCGACAGCTACGACGTCCACTCCATCCTGACGTACTGACCGCCCACAGCCCCGCCCCGAATCTATCTCATTGTAGGGGTGCGATTTATCGCATCCGAAGACATTCCGGGGTAGGGATGGACGGGCTGGCGATGGCCGCATCGCCCTGGCGGCTAAAGCCGCGGGCTACGAAGGCGCGAAGCCCGCCTGCGCGGGCTGCTGCCGCATCATGGTCGAGGTGAGTGCGCTTGGCCGCTACTGGGATCGATGCTGAACGACCCTCCCCAGGAAATCTGAGGAGGGTCGTCGTATGTCGGCGTGGGGCAAGAGTGGTCGCGTCAGTTCCAGCGCATGCGGCTCCGCGCGTTCCAATAGGCCTTCGGCTCCTCTGCGAGCGAGGCGAGGCGTGCGAGGGCTTCGTCGTCGAGAGATACGTCGAGCGCGGCGGCGTTGGAGACGAGCTGGGCGGGCGTCGCGGCGCCGCTGAGCACCACGTCGGCCCATGGCTGCGCGAGGGCGGCGGCCAGGGCCAGCGCGTCGGTCGTCACGCCCAGCCGCTCCGCCTCGGTGCGCAGCGCCGCGAGCCTGGGCGCGAAGGCCGGCTCCTCGTTGCGCTCGGTGAGGCGGCCGTTCGCCAGCGCCTCCTTCACCACCACGCCCATCCCCGCCGCGTGCGCCTCCCGCAGCGCATCTCCCGCCGAGGGTTCCAGCAGGTTCCACGTGGCCTGCACCGCGTCGAACAGCGGTGCGCCGCCCACCGTGACCGCCATGGCGCGCCGAAGCGTCTCGGCCTGGCGGGCTCCGCTGAGCGACAGGCCGATGGCGGTTCCGCCCGCCCGCAGCGACGCCAGCTCGTCCAGCACGCGCGGGTCGTCCAGCACGCCGCTCTCCAGCGTGGCGGAGTGGATCTGGTACAGGTCGAGATGGCCGGCCAGCAGCTCGCGCGTCTCGCGCAGCTGGCGCTGGAGCACGGGCAGCGAGTGCTCCTTCACCTCGTGCACCTCGGCCCGCACCTCCCAGTCGGCCGTGTAGGTGTAGCCCCACTTGGACCCCACCGCCACGTCGCCTGGCGCGATGCCGTGCGACACCAGCCACGAGCCCAGGAAGCGCTCGGCCTTGCCGTACGAGCGCGCCGCGTCGAAGTAGCGCACGCCGGCCGCCCACGCCGCGTCCAGCACCCGGTGGGCGCGCGCCTCCATGGCCAGCACGCTGTACTGGCCGTGCAGGTCGCCGCCGTGGCCCAGGTTGATGTAGCCCGGCCTGCCCAGCGCGGCCAGCCCCAGGCCCAGCCGGCTGACCGTGAGGCCGCTCCGTCCCAGCCTTCGCAGCTCCATCGCGTGGCCGGCCTCTCGTTGCAGGGGTGTGTGCATGGGCGGACTCCGGTGGCGTGTATGTGTTGGCCGCACCCGCGCGTCCAGGCGTCGCCTGGCACGGAACTGGCCGCCGGAGCGCGCTCCCGCACGCCCCACCCGGCCCCGCAACCGCGCGAACGGACCCATATGGATCAAGAGCTCGATACCTCGCTGCAGGTCCTCCGCAGCGCGAAGACCGTCGCCGTGCTGGGCATGAAGGGCGACGACCAGCCGGACTCGCCCGCCCACGGCGTGCCGATGTACCTGGAGGCGCACGGCTACACCATCATCCCCGTGAACCCCGCCCTCGCGGCCAAGGGCTACCCCGGCGCGGTCGCCAGCCTGGCGGACCTGAAGGACGCGCCCGACGTGGTGCAGGTCTTCCGCCGCCCCGAGGCCGTGGCCGCGCACGTGGACGAGCTGATCGCGCTGCACCCCGGCACCGTGTGGCTCCAGCTGGGCATCCGCAACGACGAGGCGGCGAAGAAGCTGGAGGCGGCCGGCATCCGCGTGGTGCAGGACCGCTGCATGTACCGCGACCACCACGCGCTCGCCCAGGCGGGACTGCTCTAGGCGCGGCCGGAGGGGCGCGGAATGTCGTTGCGAGGCAAGAACCAATCCCGCCGAGGGCCAGCCCCTTTCATGGCTACCCGCCGCGGGTGCGGGTGTGCCGGATGGCACGATCTTCGCTTTGCGCCGGGTCCATAAGCATTCGTTTCCACCCCGGCGATGACGTCTATGCGATTGAAAGCTACATGGTTAGGGGCCGCGCTGCCCGTCACGTTGTCGCTCCTCGCGGCGTCCCCGGCGCTGAGCGGGCAGCAGGACACCACGCGCGCGGCGGCGTCCAGCGACCCGCGCCCGTTCTCCATCCTGGTGGACCTGTCCGAGCGGCAGCTGTACGTGCGCCGCGGCGACGACGTGATCGAGACCTTCCAGGTCGCAGTGGGCACCGACGCGCACCCCACGCCCAAGGGCACGTACCGCATCCGCAAGATCGTATGGAACCCGCGGTGGGTTCCGCCCGACGAGAAGTGGGCGCGCGGCAAGCGGCCGCAGCCGCCGGGCAGCCCCAACAACCCCATGGGGCGCGTGAAGCTCTTCTTCGTGGAGCCGGACTACTACATCCACGGCACGCGCAACGAGGAGTCGCTGGGGCAGGCCGAGTCGCACGGCTGCGTGCGCATGCGCAACCCGGAGGTGATCCGGCTCGCCACGTCCGTCATGGAGAACGGGGGCGAGCAGCGGCCGCCCAGCTGGTTCCGGCGCGTGATCAACCGCGTCACGCACACCGAGCAGGTGCAGCTGCCGCAGCCCGTGCAGGTCACCATCCGCGAATGACGGCGCTCGTGTGATGACGAACGGGTAGAGGTTGATCGATCCCGGATGACGAAGAGGCCCCGCGGACGCGTTCCGTGGGGCTTCTTCGCTTCTCCGAGCCGGGTGTCGGATGTGGTTCGTGCGGTGGACCACTCCGGAGCCGGCCGGGCGGTACAGCCTGCCCGTCCGTCTCCTCCGCGGGGTCGGGGAGCCTCCTCCTCCGGCGGGCCGATACTGCCTGGCCCGCCTCCGTCCGGGGTCTCCCCGCCCGCGGCGGGAGCCTCGCGTGCTCCGTGCACGCCGCCACATCACGCCGCGCGAGTCTCCCGCCGCACATCGCTTTTCGGGTACGACGAACATCGATATCAGGCTGTCACAGCGGGACGCACGTGGGGATAGGGTCCCCACGAGTGGCTCACCTGTCGCTCATGGTTTCCGCGTCCGTTGACGGACTCGCGATGAGGAAGGGGTCCGGGACGACATCGCCCCGGACCCCTTCGCGTTCCCGCATCACCAGACCGTGCGGCGTTACTTCACGCCGTGGCAGGGCTGGCCTTCCCAGACCTTCTTCCAGCGCCCCCCGGAATCGGCGGAGACGGCCTCGTACCAGGGCTGGTCCGGGCCGAAGACCTGCACGAGCACGTCGGTGCCGCCGCGGCCGTTCCAGTTCAGGTAATCCACCAGGTGCGGTGCGGCCTTGCCGCCCTTGCGGTAGTCGCGCGCCTCGGAGTAGAAGGGCGTGTAGCCGGTGCGCTGCTCGTAGCTCGCCATGTAGAACACGCTCCACCCCTCGGGGTCGCCGGGGCCCACGGCAAGCTGGTCGCCCACCAGGTACGTGGCCGCCATCTCCGGGCTGCCCGCGCCCTGCACCTCGATGGCCTGCACGTCCCGCTGCGCGCCGGGCCACGACCGCGGGCGCTGGAGACCGCCGTTCAGCACCAGCCGCTCGGCGATGATGGAGGCGAAGGTGGTCATGCTGCCGTTGATGGCCGGCGGCGCGTACTCGGTGCTCACCGGCGGCGCCAGGCCCTTGCGGAAGGCCAGGAACTCGCGCACGTCCGCCGCGGCGGCGACGGCGGTCGCGGTGCCCGTGGCGGTGGGGACGCCGCATGCCGTGGCCGGGCCGTTGCCCTGCACGCTCACGGTGCCCACCGGCGCGCCGCGGCGGAAGAGCTGCAGCTCCGCGCCGGGCGCCATCACCGCGTCGCGGAAGCGCGACTCGTACGCGGCGGCGGCCACGCCGGCCGGGCGCCGCAGCGTGCGCAACGAGTCGCCGCTGACCTCCGCCACGGGCACGATGCGCACGCCGTTCCCCTCGCGCGTGACGTGGAAGAGCACGCTGCCGCGGGGCAGGCCCAGGTCCGCGAACGTCTGCGCGTCCGGGGTCACCACGGGGCCGCCGGTGGCGGGCGGAGGGGGCACCAGCTCCACGTTGGCGCCGCCCCATCGGACGTTGTCGCAGGCGGAGAGAGCGGTTAGAATCAGGAGCGACGACGTGCTGCGTACGGTGCGTTTGGAGACGCGCATGGACGATCTCTATTGGTGACGGGCCGGGCTGTCGTCCGGCCCGGTCTGTTCCGGGGTGCGGAAGGCGGTTCGTGCCGCTCCGCGCCCCGCGTCCCAGCAAGGAACCGGCCAGCGGACACGCGCCGACAAGGTAAGGATTCACCGCGATGCCTGCCAGATGATGGACCACGCCGAGTTCCGCCGCGTCATGGGGCACTTCGCCACCGGCGTGGCCGTGGTGACCACCACGCGCGGCGGCGGCAGCCCCGTGGGCCTCACCGTCAGCGCCGTCTCGTCCGTCTCGCTGCAGCCCACGATGGTGCTGGTGTGCGTGGAGAAGGGCGCCGATTCGCACGACGCCATCGGCGCCGCGGGGTGCTTCGCGGTGAGCTTCCTGGAAGAGGGCACGGGCGAGGCGCTCGCCCGCCGCTTCTCCGGCAAGACGGGCGGCGCCAAGTTCGACGGCGTCGAGTGGCGGCCGGAGACCACCGGGAGCCCGGTGCTGGACGACGCGCTGGCGTGGGTGGACTGCCGCCTCTCGCAGGCCCTGCCCGGCGGCGACCACACCATCTTCCTGGGCGAGGTCGTGGCCGGACACGCGCACGAGGGGAGCCCGCTGGTCTACTATCGCGGAGGGTACGGTCGCCTTGCTCCCTGAACGTCTACGCCCG
>DASRQW010000002.1 GCA_035696245.1 Longimicrobiaceae bacterium
AACGAGCCTGCTCCAGGTGGATTATTCTCTTGCCGCTCTGGGTCGCGAGACCTAACCGGCGTATATCAGGAGGATCCATCGTCGAAGCAGCCTCGTCAGCCCACCCTCTCGGCATAGTCAGGCTCTGGACTTCGCAGTCCCCGGCCTTGACGCGAGCCCTTCCATATCAGGGGTGCGATTCATCGCATCCGCGACGCTCGGAACTGCGAAACCGCAGGCAGGAACGTGACGAAATGAACGCGGATGCACGTAATCCGCATCCACACAACGACGCCGTGAGCGCACCGATGTCCATCCCCACGATCCCGCCCCCCGCGGTCACCCCCGCGCCCGAATCGCCCGTAACCGTGCAGGCGCACGCGGGCGGCTCCAGCTTCGAGTGGGCGGAGTACGCGGGCCCGGCCGGCACGCGGCGCTACAAGCTGTTCATCCCCTCCAGCTACGACGCGCACCACCCCGCGCCGCTGCTGGTGATGCTGCACGGCTGCACGCAGGACCCCGACGACTTCGCCCGCGGCACGCGCATGAACGCGCTGGCCGAAGAGGCGGGCGTGATCGTGGCCTGGCCCGAGCAGCCCGCCGCCGCGCAGATCCAGAAGTGCTGGACATGGTACGACCCCGCGCACCAGGCCGCCGGCAGCGGCGAGCCCGGCGTGATCGCCGGCATCACGCAGCAGGTGATGGAACGGTACAAGGTCGATGCGGCGCGCGTCTTCATCGCCGGCGTCTCGGCGGGCGGGGCGATGGCGGTGAACGTGGCCGCCAGCTACCCGCGGATGTTTGCCGCCGTGGGCGCGCACTCGTCCATCGCGTACCGCGCCGCGGGGGGCGTGCAGGAGGCCCTGGGCGCGATGCAGCACGGCTTGGGCGACCCCGCGCGACTCCGCGCCGCGCTTCCCGCCGGGCCTCTGCCCCGCCTGCTCGTCATCCACGGCGAAGCCGACGCCGTCGTCCGTCCCGCCAACGGCGCCGAGCTGTACCGCCAGTGGGCCGACGCGCTCGGCGGCAACGCGACCGAGCACGCCGACAGCGCATCGGCCGGCACCACGACCTTCACCCGCCGCTGGGTCGACGGCGCGGACGGACGCCCGGCCATCGAGCAGATCGTCGTCCACGGCCTGGGCCACGCCTGGTCCGGCGGCTCCGCGGACGGCACCTACACCTCGCCCATCGGCCCCGACGCCAGCCGCGAGATGATGCGCTTCTTCCTCGGCCGCGAAGCCAAGTGAGCGCCCGTTCTCCCATGCTCGCCCATCTGCACCCATCTCGCGTGGACGCACCAGCGCCGAAGCCGCGCGGAACCTCGTCCGCAGGACGACCGCAGTACGAAGCCGGGGGTTTCATACCCCCGGCGGTGCGTCGGCCGAGAGACGTTCGATGACCGGCGCTCCCCTCTTCCCGACCCGCCCCGATCCGCTGCGCTTCTGGCGCCACCTCGCCGGGGACCGCATCGCGCTGGTGGATCGCACGCGCGGCGACCGGCTGACGTACCCGGAGCTGGACGCGAGCGCCGACCGCTGGGCCGCAGTGCTTCGGGGGATGCACATCGGCCGCGGCGACATCGTCGCGGCGCTCGCAGGGAACCGGCGCGAGGTGATCGAGCTGTTCTTCGCGTGCGGCCGCGTGGGTGCCGCGCTGCTGCCGCTGAACTGGCGTCTCTCCGCCGCCGAGCTGGCCCCGATCCTTGAAGACGCGGTCCCCGCCGTCGTCTTCGGCGAATCGCGCTTCCGCTGCCTGGCCGAAAGCGCGGGAGATGCGGTCCCGCGCTGGATCGACCTCGACGCCGAGGCGCCCGCGCTCCTCGCCCGCGGCGGCCCCACCGCCGCCGACGTGGAAGTCGCGCCTGAAGACGCGCACCTCATCCTCTACACCTCCGGCAGCACCGGGCGTCCGAAAGGCGCCGTGCTCCCGCACCGCCAGATCTTCTACAATGCTGTCGCGACCACCACCGCGTGGGAGCTGGGCGCGGCCGACGTGGCGCCGGTCTCCACGCCGCTCTTCCACACCGGCGGCTGGAACGTCTTCGCCACCCCGCTCTGGCACCGCGGTGGCACGGTGGTCCTCCTCGACGGCTTCGACCCCGACGGGTTCCTGGAGATGATGGCCGACGAGGGCTGCACCACTGCCCTCACCGTCCCCACCCAGCTGCTGATGCTGGCCGAGCGCCCCGGCTGGGGCCGCCCGCTGCCTGCGCTGCGCACCTTCGTCTCCGGCGGCGCGCCGTGCCCCGCCGCGCTCGCCGAGCGCACGCGCGCCGCGGGCTACCGCTTCCACGAGGGGTACGGCCTCACCGAGTGCGGCCCCAACTGCTTCGCCATCACCGACGAGGAAGCGCTGCGGCGCCCCGGCAGCGTGGGCCGCCCCGTGCCGTTCCTGGAGATGCGCCTGGAGCGCGAGGACGGCACCGATGCGGGCGTGGACGAGCCCGGCGAGCTTCTCCTTCGCGGCCCGCAGCTCTTCGCCGGCTACCTCCGCGACCCCGCCCGCACTGCCGAGGCGATGGCGCCCGGCGGCTGGCTGCGCACCGGCGACCTGGCGCGGAAGGACGCGGATGGCGCATACTCCATCTGCGGACGGCGGAAGGAGATGTACATCTCAGGCGGCGAGAACGTCTTCCCGGGCGAGGTGGAGGCCGTGCTGGCCGACTGCCCCGGCGTCGCCGAAGCCGTGGTCGTCGGCGTGCCAGACGCGCGCTGGGGCGAGGTGGGCCGCGCCTTCGTGGTCGCCCGCGCCGACGCCGCGCCCGCGCCGGACCAGGTGCTCATGCACGCGCGCGCGCGGCTGGCCGGCTACAAGGTGCCCCGCTCCGTCGTCTTCCTCCCCGAGATCCCCCGGCTGGGCAGCGGCAAGCCCGACCGCCGCGCCCTGGCCCTCACCCCCGCGGAACCATGACCGCCACGCTCGAATCGGTGCAGCTCGCCAAGGGCTCCACGCTCCGGTCCACCCTCGCCTTCGTGGAGGCGCAGTTCGGCGCCGCCGTGGCGGGGCAGGTCCTCGCGCGCCTGGAGCCCGCCGACCGCGACCGCATCCGCGCCGCCGCCGCCACCGACGAGCTGCCGTGGCCGCTCCTCCTCGCCCTCTGGCGCGCCGCCGACGACGAGCTGGGGCCCGACGACCCGCGCTGGGCCGAGCGCTCCGGAGCCTTCTCCATCGAGTCGATGGGCGTGCAGATGTACCGCGGCATCCTGCTCAAGTCCTCGCCGCTGGAGTTCCTCACACAGGGCGTCTCGCTCTTCCAGCTCTACTACCAGCCCGGCGACATGCAGGTGGTGGAGGAGGAGCCCGGCCGCGCCATCCTGCGCCTGGTGGGCTTCGACCCCGGCGACACCCTCTTCTGCCGCCGGCAGACGGGCGGCCTGCTGCGGTCCATCGAGCTTGCCGGCGGCGTGCAGGCCTCCGTCCGTCACGTCCGCTGCGCCGTGGAAGGCGACGCCTTCTGCGAATGGGAGCTGCGCTGGAAGTAGCGGGTGAAGAGGGTGAAGACGCGCGAGCCGCCTCGCACCTGCGGGCGGCTCGCGTTTTTGTTCGTTCGACATCGTATCCCTCGACCCAGGGTTTTGGGCAGCCCACGGGTGATGCGCGCCTCCGTTCCGGCATCTCGGGCGGTCGAGCTTGACCCGATCCGGCGCAGCGTCTATCCTCCGGCTCACTTCCCCGCGAACCCTCGTCCCATAGCCCCGCAATGTCTCTCCGCTCCGCATTCTCCGGCCGTTCGTTCCTGTTCTGGGCCCTGTCTCCGTTCCTGATCGGATTCGCGGTGTGGATGCCGTTCCTGCTCGCCGCGGGGCCGTACACTGCTGGCCAAGCGCTGCTGGTGGGCGGCCTCAGCGTGGCGGCACTGGCTTTCGTGCTCGTGCTCTACGACAGGCGGCGCTTCCACTGGGTGGGCCGGGCGCTCGCCGCCGCCGTCGCCCTGGCCTACGGATGGTATCTCGCCTACGAGATCTGCTGCTCCCGTATCCCGTTCGACATCCACGCCCCGCGGGGGCAGGCGAATCCCCGGAATGCGCTGCTCGGGTACATCGTCTGGGGTGCACCGGCGCTGTACTACGCAGTGTTCGGACGCCTGTGGCGGCTCCCGTCGTATCCCCCGGCCGTCGAACCGGAAGAGCCGGATCCCGATGCGGCGGACATCGATCGGGAGCCCTGACTTCCCAGAGGAATCCGATGGCATGAGGAAGGGTCCAGCGCTCTACAGGAGACTGGACCCTTCGTACATCTCCACGCAGTTTCGCCGCCCCGGCCGCTCAGATAGGCGGCTCGGCGATACGCTGGGCGTATCACGAATGAATCCAGGGATGGGAGAGCCGTCGCCCAGGTCGCCGCTGTCGCTGTTCCCCCAGCAGTAGATAGCGCCCGCGGTGGAGAGTGCGCACGTGAAGCCGCCGACCGCGCTCACGGCCGCGAACTTGACCGAGGTGGCGACGCGGACGGGCGTTGAAGGTAACTGACGCCGAATCGGAATCTACAAACGTTTCCCGCGGAGGATGAGCCCCACGGCGATGCGGGATTTTCGGGCGTCTCTGATCTGCGCCCGGCTCCGGCTACCGGCTCGCGCGCCGAGTGCTCCGCATCTTCCATCCCCTCGGAAGCGGCCGCTTCCCCGCCGTATGTTTGCCTGCCGGCGATAGCGGCCCGAAACTGGCTGAGCAGGGAGGCGCAGCAGGACGTGCAGGTACAATCGATTTCTGGAGATGGATCACCTCGGCGCCCGCGCGGCGCCGGAGGTCGTGAACGATATTGGATGGAAGAGGCGCGGCGTAGATGACGAATACGGGCGAGATGGAAGGCGCGGCGCGGCTCTTCGCCGGGCCCGGGGAGATGCGCGCGCGGTGCCGCGCCACGGACTGGGCCGCCACCCCGCTGGGTGCGGTGGAGGCCTGGCCGCAGAGCCTGCGCACCGCGGCGGGGACGGTGCTGGGGTCGGCCTTCCCGAACGTCCTGCTGTGGGGGCCGGAGCTGGTGCAGGTCTACAACGACGGCTACGTGCCCTTCCTGGGCGTGAAGCACCCGTGGGGCTTGGGCATCCCCACGCGAGAGTGCTGGCCGGAGGCGTGGGGCTTCAACGAGCCCATCTACCGCCGTGTCATGCAGGGCGAGACGGTGGCCTTCGAGGACCAGCTCTACCGGCTGGAGCGGCAGGGTCCCGGCGCCGCGCCCGACGACGTGTACATCACCATCTCGTACAGCCCGGTGCCGGACGAGGACGGCCGGCCCGCGGGCGTGCTGGTCAGCCTGTTCGACACCACCCGCCAGGTCACCGCCCGCCGCCTACAGGCCGAGCTGGCCGAGAGCGAGGCGCGGCACCGGCTGGCGGTAGACGCCGCGCTGATGGGCACCTGGGAGTGGGACCTGGCGACCGACAAGGCCAGCTTCGACGCCCGCGTGCGCGAGTTGTTCGGCTTCGGGAGCGGCGATCCGCTGGACCGCATCGAGATCCTGGGCACGCGCATCCACCCGGAGGACGCGGCGGGCGTGGCTGCCGCGCTGATGGCCGCGGCGAACCCCACGGGCGACGGGCGCTACCACGCGGAGTATCGGGTGCAGCGCCCCGACGGCACCCGGCGCTGGGCCGCCGCCGCGGGCCGCATGCTCTTCGAGGTGGACGGCGGGGGCGAGCGGCGCGCCGTGCGCCTGATCGGGACGGTGCAGGACGTGACCGAGCGCAACGAGGACGAGGCCGCCCTCCGTCGCGCCCGCGCCGACGCCGAGGCGAACGCCGAGGAGCTGTCGGTGCAGATGGAAGAGGCGCAGGCCATGGCCGAGGAGCTGGAGCAGTCCAACGAGGAGCTGCGCGAAACCAACCTGGCGCTCGAAGAAGCGCGCCGGGTGCTGGAGGAGAGCAACGCGCGGCTCGCCGAGCAGCAGTCGGAGCTGGAGCGCATGAACCAGCAGCTCCAGGAGAACGCCGCCGAGCTGGAGGTGCAGGCCGAGGCGCTCGACGAGGCCAACGCCGCGCTCCGCACCAGCGAGGCGCGCTTCCGCAACGTGCTGGAGCAGGCGCCCGTGCCCGTGGCGGTGATGGAGGGCCCGGACCACGTGTACACCATCGTCAGCCCGCTGTATGCGCAGACGCCCGGCGGCGGGCGGCAGGTGCGGGGGCTGCCCCTGCGGGAGGTCTTCCCGGAGCTGGAGGGCCAGGGACTGATGGAGACGATCCATCGCGTGTACGAGACCGGGGTGCCCTTCTCCGCCCCCGGGCGCCGCGTCATGCTGGACCGCGACTTCGACGGCACCCCCGAGGAGTACTTCTTCGACATCGGCTACCAGCCGCTGCGCGAGGGAGCCGGCGGTGACGTGTACGCGGTGGCGAGCGTGGCGGTGGACGTGACCGCCCAGGTGCGCGCCCGCCGGCAGGTCGAGGCCGCGCGCCAGGAAGCCGAGCGCGCCCGCGAGCACCTGACGCGCACCTTCCAGCAGGCGCCCGTGGGCATCGCCGTGCTGGAGGGCCGGGAGCACGTCTTCACCCTGGCGAACCCCACGTACACGGCGCTGGTGGGCGGGCGCGCGCTGCTGGGGCTGGACATCCGGCAGGCATTCCCCGACCTGGAGGGGCAGGGGATCTACGAGATCCTGGCGAACGTGTACGAGAGGGGCGAGGTGTTCGTGGCCGACGAGGCGCGCCTCACCTTCCGCCGCAAGCCCGAGTGCGAGCCCGAGGAGCGCGTGCTCAACTTCAACTACGTGCCCCTGCGCGACGACGCGGGCGAGGTCTACGCCATCTCCGTGGTGGTCATCGACGTCACCGACCAGGTGCGCGGGCGGGAGATGGCCGA
Organism: Longimicrobiaceae bacterium; assembly: GCA_035696245.1. Taxonomy (NCBI): domain Bacteria; kingdom Pseudomonadati; phylum Gemmatimonadota; class Longimicrobiia; order Longimicrobiales; family Longimicrobiaceae; species Longimicrobiaceae bacterium. Next base: position 6,777 of record DASRQW010000002.1, read on the forward strand.
GAGCGCCAACCGCGCCAAGGCCGAGTTCCTGGCCAACATGAGCCACGAGCTGCGCACCCCGCTCAACGCCATCGCCGGCTACGCCGACCTGATGCTCATGGGTGTGCGCGGCGAGCTCGCCCCAGGCATGCGCAGCGACGTGGAGCGCATGCGCCGCAGCGGCCAGCACCTGCTGTCGCTCATCAACGACATCCTGAACTTCGCCAAGATCGAGGCGGGCCAGCTCCGGTACCAGATGGAGGAGGTGGGCGTCGCCTCGCTCCTGGCCGACCTGGAGGCGCTGGTCACGCCGCAGGTCGCGCAGCGCGGCCTGCGCTATGAGTCGCCCGCGACCCCGCCGTCCTCCACCGCCTGGGCGGACGTGGAGAAGACGCGGCAGGTGCTGCTGAACCTGGCCACCAACGCCATCAAGTTCACCGAACCCGGCGGCACCATCACGGTGAGCTGCCAGCCCGAGCGGGGCGGCGTGAGCATCCGGGTGCGCGACACCGGCCGCGGCATCGCGCCGGAGCAGCAGTCGCGCATCTTCGACCCCTTCGTGCAGGTGGACCGCCACCTCACCGCCGAGAGCCAGCAGGGCGTGGGCCTGGGCCTCGCCATCAGCCGCGACCTGGCCCGCGGCATGGGCGGCGACCTCTCCGTCGAGAGCGAGCCCGGCACCGGCAGCACCTTCACCCTCTGGCTCCCCGCCCGCCGCCCCGAGAAGTAGCGCGCTGCCACGCCCTGGCCCCGCCTCCGCCGACGAAATCCCGGCTACTCTGACGGTCGCCAAAACTCGAAAACGCAAACCCTCCCCCAGGCAGTTTTGGGGGAGGGTCGGGCGAGCCTAAGCGAGTCCCGGGGAGGGGGCCTCTCCGTCCTCACTCCCGCCGATATTTCGCCTCCACCGCCAGGTCCTCCCGGCCATCGCCGGGCCAGATGTTGAACATGACGATGCGCAGCGAGCCGGCGTCCGAATCCGGCGTGATCTCGATCCTCCATCCCCAGTCCGGCCCCGGCGGCGCGGGGTACGAGCCCGTGACGGACAGCGTTGCGGATTCGGAAGATGCGGGGCCGCGGAGCGCCATCACCTTGTCGCTCATGTGGAAGCCGTCGATCCAATGCGCCGTGACCACGCCCTCCTTCCGCTCGTGGCCGATGAGCATCGACCCCTCCTTCGCATCTCCCGCGTAGCTCCACGTGTAGTCCACCCGCACGAACCGCCCGTCCAGCACCGGCGTCACCGTGGCAGTGGACGCGGATTCGTCCGGCAGGATCCTCTCCGGATCCTGCAAGGTGCTGGTCCCGCGCCACGTCCCGGCGCATGCCGCAAGTCCGTCGAGAGCGCCCATCAGTACCTCCGTGTGCGGAAGATGAGAGCGGGTCGAGGCTGAGCTCGGCGATGGAGGAGCCGAGGGATGTTTCTCCCCGATCCTCACCCCACCGCCTGCGCGGCGGCACGGCCGGCGGCGCGGCCGGAGAAGATGCAGCCGCCCAGGAAGGTGCCCTCCAGCGCGCGGTAGCCGTGCATCCCCCCGCCGCCGAAGCCGGCGACCTCGCCCGCGGCGTACAGGCCCGGCAGCGGCTGTCCGTCCGCCCGCAGCACTCGGGCGGAGAGGTCCGTCTCCAGCCCGCCCAGCGTCTTGCGGGTGAGGATGGCGAGGCGCACGGCGATGAGCGGCCCCGCCTTGGGATCGAGCAGCCGGTGCGGCGTGGCGACGCGGATCAGCCGGTCGCCGCGGTACGCGCGCGCGCCGCGGATGGCGGTGATCTGCGCATCCTTCCCGAAAGGGTTGTCGATCTGCCGGTCGCGCGCCACGATCTCCGCCTCCACGGCGGCCGGGTCGAGCAGCGGCTCGCCGGTCATCTCGTTCATCCGCCGCACCAGCTCGGGCAGGGTGCGCTCGACCACGAAGTCCGCGCCGTTGCGCTTGAACGCCTCCACCGGGCCGGGGGCGCCGGGGAGCACGCGGCCCAGCACCTTGCGCACGCTCTTGCCCGTGAGGTCGGGGTTCTGCTCGGAGCCGGAGAGCGCGAACTCCTTCTCGATGATCTTCTGCGTGAGGATGAACCAGGTGTGGTCGTAGCCCGTCTTGGCAATGTGCTCCAGCGTGCCCAGCGTGTCGAAGCCGGGGAAGAGTGGCGGCGGAAGGCGGCGCCCGCGCGCGTCCAGCCACAGCGACGAGGGGCCCGGGAGGATGCGGATGCCGTGCATGGGCCAGACGGGATCCCAGTTGCGGATGCCCTCCGTGTAGTGCCACATGCGGTCACGGTTGATGAGGCTCGCGCCCGCCGCCTCGCTGATGCCCAGCATGCGCCCGTCCACATGCTCCGGCACACCGCTGATCATCGTCTTGGGCGGCTCGCCCATGCGCCGGGGCCAGTTGCGGCGCACCAGCTCGTGGTTGCCGCCGATGCCGCCGGACGTGACGATCACCGCCTGCGCCCGTAGCGCGAACTCGCCCACGGCCGTGCGCGAGCTGGACTTGCCGCGTTCGGCCGTGCTCGGCTCCAGGACGGTGCCGTGGACGCCGTCCACCGCGCCGTTCGTCACCGTCAGCCCGTCCACGCGGTGGCGGAAGCGCAGCTCCACGCGGCCGCTTGCCTGCGCCTCGCGTGCGCGGCGGACGAACGGGTCCACCACGCCGGGCCCGGTGCCCCACGTCACGTGGAACCGCGGCACGGAGTTGCCGTGGCCGGTCGCCAGGTAGCCGCCGCGCTCGGCCCAGCCCACCACGGGGAAGAAGCGGACGCCCCGCTCGTGCAGCCACGCGCGCTTCTCGCCCGCGGCGAACTCCACGTACGCCTCGGCCCAGCGGCGCGGCCACGCATCTTCCTCGCGGTCGAAGCCTGCGGAGCCCATCCAGTCGGACAGCGCCAGGTCGCGTGAGTCGCGGATCCCCATCCGCCGCTGCTCCGGCGAATCGACCAGGAAGAGCCCGCCGAACGACCAGAACGCCTGCCCGCCCAGCGACGCCTCGGGCTCCTGCTCCAGCACGATCACGCGCCGTCCCGCATCCGCCAGCTCCGCCGCGGCCACGAGCCCCGCCAGCCCCGCCCCCACGATGATCACGTCCGCATCGTGCGCCATCTCTCCCCCGTCTCCCGTCCCGTGGATCGGCCCATCCGTTCATCGCAAGCAAACTACGCCCCCGCCCCGCATCTGCCTACACTCGCCGCAGTCCCGCACGTCCTCGCGCGCCCAACCTGCCGGCATCGCCATCCTAACCCCTTGTAGGGGTGCGATTTATCGCATCCGCAACTCTCCGCCGCGCTGATGCAAGGATACCGCGACGATCCTCCACCGCCGCTCGCACATCGGCGGAATCGTTGGATGCAGGCGCTGTAGGAATCCAGCCCACACGCAAACGCAGCCGCGAGCGTGGTGCCCGCGGCTGCGATGATTCGCATCTACCGAACCGATCACCTCCGCCCATCCATCTTCCCGCGGCGGAGGGAGATGCGGACGATCCGGCGTCAGCTCTTGAGCTTGGCGGCGATCTCCACGAGGCGCTTGGCCTGGTGGCGGATGGACGCCTTGGACTCGTCGCTGAGGCCGGTGGTGCCCGCCGTGACGCTGGTGCCGTACGGGTTGCCGCCGCTGGCGTAGATCACCGGGTCGGTGTAGCCCGGCGCCACGATCACCGCGCCCCAGTGCATGAAGGTGTAGTAGAGCGTCTGGAGCGTGGTCTCCTGGCCGCCGTGCGGGTTCATGGCGCTGGTCATGGCGCTCGCCGCCTTGTTCGCCAGCAGACCCTGCTGCCACACCGGCCCCAGCGTGTCGATGAACGCGCGGACCTGGCTGGCGGCGCCGCCGTAGCGCGTGGGCGAGCTGAACAGGTACGCGTCGGCCCACACCATGTCGTCGGGCGTGGCCTCGGGCACGTGGGCGGTGCGCTCGGCCTGGGCGCGCCAGGCGTCCTGCCCGTTCACCACGCCTTCGGGCGCGGTCTCGCGCGCCTTCACGACACGCACCTCGGCGCCGGCCTCGCGCGCGGCTTCGGCAGCCACCTCGGCCATCTGGTGGTTGGTTCCGTAGGTGCTGTAGTAGACGATGGCCAGCTTGACACCGCTCATGGGCTGCTCCGGTCCGGTGGTGCGAGTGAGATGATGCGCCGCGTTCGCCGCCGCATCCCCGCGGCGGACGGCCGTCGCGTGACCGCATGCGCCGTTCCACCCTTCGCGCACCAACTGTCGTTGCCACGCGGATTCGAACCCACCACCCCGCATCTCGCGATGGGTGTTCCAGATCAAGCGTGGACACCTCGTCGTCCTGTGCCTATCCGACTACAGGCAGATGCGCGACGTCGATCGACTCCGGACACGACGAAGCCGCGGCCGGTGGCAGAAGCGCCCGGCCGCGGCTGGATCGTCGTCATCCCCGTAGATGCAGACCTCGTGCGCTCCGGCCAGGCGGGCGCGCGTGGTCAGCGCCGGCTCAGGAGCCTTCGTCCTCGCCCGGCTCCATGCTCTGGAGCAGCGTGGAGTCCATCCGCTGCGTATCCACCGTCACGCCCTTGGCCAGCGTGTCCGGCGGCGGAAGCGCCGGGACGCCCGCCGCCGCAGAGTCCGCAGTGCCGGCATCCGCCGTCTTGCCAGCGCCGCCGGTGCCCTTGCAGGCGCCCAGCGCCACGCACGCCGCCACGGCACCCGCCGTCGTCCACGTCCGAGCTCGCATTCCCGCTCCGCTCTCTCTCTTGATTCGATGAGGCCGACCCGCCGCACGGTGCGCGGGGGGCCGGCAATGGTTCAGGGCTTCTTGGTGCCGTCGCTTTGCGGGGTGACCTCCACCGCGGGGGTGACCACCGTGTGCGTGTCCTGGCGCACGTTCACGTCGGCCGGCTTCACGTCGTACTCTGGGGCCTTGCCGCCCTCCACCTTCGGCATCTCCCCGTCCTCCTTCTTCTCCACCGTGCATGCGGCGGCGGCGAAGGCCGCGGCGAGCGCCGGGATGACCAGCAGGGTGCGTGCGCGCATGGGAAGCTCCGTGGGGCTGGGAAAACGATGGACCAGACGCACGGCCGGAGTGCAACACGCATGCCCGGTTCCGCCGCGGTGCTACGCTTGCTGCCGCGGGGAGCCGTATCTAGCTTCAGTCGTGGCGCCGCCGACACGCGCCCCCTCGCGCAACCTCCAGCCGACCCCGAGCCCGCCCCATGGCAGACGCCACCACGCCCGTCCCTCTGGAGCAGACGCGGCAGCACGTGATCCAGGAGCTCTGCCAGCACTTCGCCGTGGACAACCTGGACGGCGATGGGCTGGCC
>DASRQW010000003.1 GCA_035696245.1 Longimicrobiaceae bacterium
CGGTGGAGGTAGCGGGCGAGATCGGCTATCCGGTGATCCTCAAGCCGCTCGACGCTAGCCATGGCCGCGGCATCTCGCCGCGCCTCGACAGCGAGGCCGACGTGCGGCGCGCCTGGCCGCTCGCGCGTGAGCATGGGCGGCGCATCGTCGTCGAGCAGTTCGCCGTCGGCAACGACCACCGCGTGCTCGTGGTGGATGGCCGGGTCGTCGCCTGCGCCGAGCGGGTGCCGGCGCACGTGCGCGGCGACGGGCTGCACACGATCGGCGAGCTGATCACGATCGAGAACGCCGATCCGCGGCGCGGGCATGGCCACTCCAAGGTGCTCACCTGGCTGCCCAACGATCGCATCACCGAGGAGTTCCTCCGCGGCAACGGGCACTCGATGGACTCGATCCCGGCCGCGGGCGAGATGGTGCTGCTGCGCGCGACGGCGAACCTCTCCACCGGCGGCACGTCGATCGACCGGACGGACGAGATCCACCCGGACAACGTGACGGCGTGCGAGATGGCGGCCGGCATCGTGGGCCTGGACATCGCCGGCATCGACGTGCTCTCGCCGGACATCTCCGTGCCCTTCCGCGAGAACGGCGCGGTGATCATCGAGGTCAACGCCGCGCCGGGCCTGCGGATGCACACGCATCCGTCCGAGGGCGTGACGCGCAACGTGGGCGCGCCGGTCATCGACATGCTGTACCCGCTGGGCGCGCAGTACACCATCCCCGTGATCGCCATCACCGGCACGAACGGGAAGACGACGACCACGCGTTTGACGGCGCACCTCTTCCGGCAGACGGGGAAGACGGTGGGGTTCACCACCACCGACGGCGTGTACATCCAGAACCGGATGGTGATGGAGGGCGACATGACGGGGCCCTTCTCCGCCAACATCATCCTCTCCAACCCCACGGTGGACGTGGCGGTGCTGGAGACCGCGCGCGGCGGCATCATCCGCGCGGGCCTGGGGTTCGAGGACGCGGACGTAGGCGTGGTGCTGAACGTGTCGGCCGACCACCTGGGCCTGCGCGGCATCAACACCGTGGAGCAGCTGGCGGAGGTGAAGGGCGTCGTCCCCGCCGTGGTCAAGCGCGAGGGCCACGCGGTGCTGAACGCGGACGACCCGCTCGTCTACGCCATGCGCGACCGGACGATGGCCGACATCGTCCTGTTCAGCACGCTGCCGGAGGGCGAGAACCAGCTGTTCGAGGACCACATCGCGCGCAACGGCATCGGAGCGCGGATCGAGGACGGGATCTTCGTGGTGCGGCGCGGGCGGCTGCGCATCCCCATCGTCCCCGTCCGCGAGGTGCCGCTCATGCTGGGCGGCGCGGCGCATTTCCAGGAGCAGAACATCCTCGCCGCCATCGCCACGGCCTACGTGCAGGGCGTGCGCTACGACACCATCCGCGCCGGGCTGCTGTCGTTCTTCCCGTCGCCCAGCATGACGCCGGGCCGCCTGAACCTGCTGCGCGTGGGCCGCGCGCGCGTGCTGGTGGACTACGCGCACAACCCGGCCGCCATCGCCGGGCTCATGCAGCTGGCGGGCGAGCTGCCGGCGCGCCGCCGCGTGGGCGTGATCACCGCGCCCGGCGACCGCCGCGACGACGACATGCGCGAGCTGGGGCGCCTTTCCGGCGTGCTGGACCGCGTGATCGTGAAGGAGGACGACGACCGGCGCGGCCGCGCCGAGGGCGAGATCGCCGCGCTGGTCATCGACGGCCTGCGCTCCGCCGGCCTCACCGACGAGCAGATCGAGGTGGTGCCGTCCGAGCGCGACGCGGTGAGCCGCCTGCTGGCCCAGCTGGGCGACGGCGACCTGGGCGTGGTGCTGGCCGACAAGGTGCCGGCCGTGCTGGCCCAGATCCAGCCGTTCGCCGACGGCCCCGGCGCCCTCTAGCGCATGGCCCTCCCCGACCCGCTCAGCGAGATCCGCCTGGTGGCGCTGCGCTCCCTGCGCGGCGCCAACTTCTGGTCCGCCCGCCCGGTCACGCGCATCGACCTGGCGGTGGGCGAGTACGACGAGATCTCCTCGGCCGACGCGCCGGGCTTCACCGACACGCTGGTGCGGCTCTTCCCCGGCCTGTGGGAGCACCGCTGCTCCATCGGGGAGCGGGGCGGCTTCGTCACGCGCCTGCGCCGCGGCACCTACGCGCCGCACATCATGGAGCACGTGGGCCTGGAGCTGCAGACCATGGTGGGGCACGACGTGGGATACGGCCGCGCCCGCGGCGGCGACCGCGAGGGCGAGTACACCGTGGTCTTCGAGCACCTGCACGCCGAGGTGGGCCTGCGCTCGGCCGCGCTGGCGATGGAGATCGTGCAGCGCGCCTTCGCGGGCGACCTGGAGACGATCGAGTACGCGCTGACCGAGCTGGAGGCGCTGAAGGCCACGCCCGACGTGCCGGCGCTGCGGCAGCGCGTGCTGTGCGGCATCACCGGCGGCGGCGACCGGGCCGGCGTGCGCGAGGAGATGCTGCGGCGGGGGGTGCCGGACGAGGAGCTGATCGTGGACGTGGCGCCGTCGTACATCCTCAACGCCGGCCTGCCGTACTCGCGCTCCACGGTGGCCGTCATCCTCGACGCCGACCCCGCCGACGTGCCGGAGCGGTACCTGGACGACGAGCGGGCGCAGCAGCTGGTGAGCGTGGTGGCCGACGCCGTGCCGCGCGACGGGATCGTGGTGGTGCCGGCGAAGGAGTGGGAGGTGCAGGACCGCGCCCGTGACGCCGGGTGCCGCGTCGCCGTCTTCTCCACGTCCGACAACGTGACGCGGCGCGACAGCCGCGTGGCGCACGCCGTGGCGCTGGTGCGCGAAGGGCGCATCGTCTTCGACTGCGGCGGCGACGCCACCGACGGCGGCGCGCTGCTGCCCGACGTGTCGCCCGCCGCGCAGGTGGCGGCCGCACTGGCCGTCACCTCCCTCCAGGAGCTGGAGCCCGACCTTGTCCCCGCAGATGCCGCGCACGCGTAGCTCATCGTCTCCGCAGGACCCGCCCCCCGGCGCCGAGGGCGGCCTGCCGCGCCGGCGCACCGACCGCAACCACGGCACGCTGGTGCTCATCGGCGGCGCGTGCGACCCCGCGGGTGCCGCGCTGGGCTCGTTCATGGACGCGTGCGGCGCGCGCGACGGCGGCAAGATCGTGGGCCTCACCACCGCATCGGGCGACCCCGGCCAGTCCGCCCGCGACTGGATGGAGACCTTCGCCGCGGCAGGGGCGCACAACGTGGAGATCCCGGTCGTCGACTCGCGCGAGAAGGCGCAGGACGCCCGCGTGGCCGAGCTGGTGCGCAGCGCCGACGGCATCTTCCTGGGCGGCGGCGACCAGGTCCACCTCGTGGCCACCGTCAGCGGCTCGCGCGTGGACCGCGCCATCCAGGACGTGTACATGCGCGGCGGCGTGGTGTGCGGCACCAGCGCCGGCGCCGCCGCCCTCACCGAGACCATCCTGGCCGGCGGCGAGCCCGACGAGTACGGGCAGATGCAGGACCTCCACCTGGGCCCCGGCTTCGGCCTGCTCGGCTTCCGCGCGATGATCGACACGCACTTCACCCAGCGCCGCCGCCTCCAGCGCCTGTTCATGGTCATCGCGCAGAGCCCGGAGATGATGGGCCTGGGCATCGACGAGGACACGGCCATGGTCGTGGAGGGCCACATCGGCCGCGTGGTGGGCCGCGGCTCGGTCACCTTCGTGGACGGGCGCGGCGTGCGCTTCGACAACGCCGACGAGTGCATGCACGGCAACCCGCTCACCCTCAGCTACCTGCGCGTGGGCATCGTGGGCGCCGGCTACGCACTCGACCTCCGCGAGCGCGAGCTGGACGCCCTCGTCCAGTCCCGCAAATCTCCCGAGGCGACGGAGATCCTCCGCAGCGAGGAGCTGGCGGAAGCGTAATCGGGCGGGCTCGACAGACGCGCATCCGGCGTTGGGGAGATGCGAACTCCGGCGATGGACGATGCGGGCGTGGTCGGGAGATGCAGGAACGACGAGCGGCGCGATCCGTCTGGATCGCGCCCCTTCTGCACGTCCGGTCGATCCGAATCCCGGCGGTTCTCCGCGGATGCGCATCGACTCCGCCGATGCGCCCACGATTTCAGCCTACGTGGCGGCGGCGGAAGGGGACGATGCCTCGCTCGCGGACCAGGAAGACGAATTGGCGGTCACACCATCACCGAGCGGACGTGCGCCAGCCGCTCGCCGATGCGGGCGACGCCGGAGAGCTCGATGCGGCTGGCAGCTTCGGCAGGCGGGATGCCGTTGAAGAAGATGCGCCACGCCGTGTCTGCCGAGAGCCGCGCGCAGGCCGACGGCGCCGCGTTCGAGCCCTCGTAGAGCGTCCAGCGGTCCGTGTCGCGCAGCAGGGTCCACGTGCCGCCGGGATCGCCGGTGATCTGCACCTCCAGCGACTCGCCGGGCACGCCGGCCACGTCGCGGAAGGCGTGCGGCAGCGCGCGCACCGACATGTCGAGCACGGGGTGCAGCCACTCGCGCGACGTGATGCCGGGCACCTGAACCGCGTTGCGGATCTGCTGCTGGTGGTGCCACAGCTCCGTGTAGTCGCGCCCTACGTCCATCCAGTTCGCCGACGCGTCCTCGCCCGCCCAGGCCACGGCGAACCGCGCCGTCCCGTGCGCATCGAGCGTCTGCACGAACTCCGCGAGCTGCCGCCCCGCCAGCTCGATGAAGTCCACCAGCAGCACCGGGCTCAGGCGCCGGGCCACGCGCACCCACTCGGCGTTCATCTCGTTGATGTGCTCCACCAGGTCCGCATAGCCCTCGATGGGCCTGCTGGGGGCGTCGCCGGTGCAGTCGTCGCGCAGCACCGCCAGCTTGCGCGCCTGCACGTCCAGCAGGTGCGCCGCCACGTCGCGCACCCGCCATCCGCCCGCCACCGTGGGCCTGTCCCACTGCTCGGCGGAGAGGCCGCGCAGGAGCGCCGTCAGGTGGTCGTGCAGCGGCGGAAACCGGTCGGCGAGCCAGGTCGGCTGAACGGGTTGCAGCACGTGGGTTCCTCCGGTTGGGCGATACGGGAGATGTGCGCCGTTCCTCGGATCAGGAGCGGAGGATCGTCGCGCAGCGAGGTGCGGTGGATGTGGACGTAGCCGGACCGATGCGATGCTGCGCCGTGCGACTCCCCAGCCCCACATCTCCCGTCATCGCACTGCCTACGGAATCGGCTCCGCGCGGATGCGGCACGAGCGGCGGACGGCAGATGCGCTCAGCCACAGCACCCACGTCCACGCGAGCCAGGAGATGCGCTCCGGCCACGAGAGCGTGCGCAGCATCAGCCAGGCGCTCATCGGCAGGGCGGCGGCGGCGCCCAGCTTCGTGGGACCGGTGTCGATGCGGCGGCGCTCCAGCACCCAGCCCGCGCCGCGGCGCCGCGTCAAGATCTCTGCGCGGATGCGATGGTCCAGGTCGGCGGGCGGCATCGCGCGCCAGCCGGCGATGCGGAACACGCTCCATCCCACCGCCGTCTGTCCCCACCCGTGGTTGTCCGATGCCGCCGCCAGCGCCCAACCGTTCGCGTTCGCCAGGCGCAGGATCCCGGCGCGCTCCTTCTGCGTGTCCTGCAATCCGCGCGGGGCCGCGTCGGAGATTTCCACCGCGTCGATGCTCATGGCCGGCCGCACCCGCGCCAGGTTGCCGGGGATGGTGAGCAGGACCACCGGCTCGCTCCCGTCCGCCGGGCGGAAACGGCCGATGGAATCCGCGCCGACGTTCTTCTCGCGGAAGTACGCCGTGTCAGCCAGCGTGGCGCCCAGCACGTTCAGGTGCAGCCGCTCCGTCACGACCTCGATGCCGCTGAGCAGCACCGTGCCCTCGCCCGCGCGTGCGGGATTGCGCGCCACGCCCGCCGCCGCGCCCGCGAGGCTGCGGTGGTCGGTGACGTACGCCACGTCGTAGCCGCCGCGCCGGTGCCAGTCGCGCACCTTCTCGGGCGTCAGCCCGCGCCTGCCGTCGTGCGACGCCTCGGTGTGCGTGTGGAAATCCACCGTCACCATCTCCCGGTCGTCCAGCGCCAGCGCCGCCACGGGCCGCGGCACCAGCACGGCGAACGCGTAGACCGCGAGCACCGCCAGCAGCAGCATCGCCAGCCCGGCCGCCTCGCGCCCGATCCGCCGCAGTGCCGTCGGCCGAGGCCGCCCGTGAACACTCCGCCAGATCACGTAGATCGCCAGAACCGTGAGCAGAACTGCCACGTGTTGGCGCACGGTGAGCAGCAGCAGCGCATCCGCCACGTCGGACAGCGGCGCGAGCGCGACGTACGCCCCCGGCCGGACCAGTCGTGCGCCGGGGAAGTCCCGCAGCGCGACCACGTCCCACACCGACGCCAGCGGCCACATCGCCCCCAGCAGCACCAGCGCGGTGACCGCGACGGGGAAGATGGGCATACGCCGGCGCCGGACGGGAAGATCGGACCGCACGTGAGGATGGTTGGAGGCGCTCAGCGGCCGGGCTCCGCGGTGGGGATTCTGCGCAGGGCGGGCTCGATGCGCCGCCTCTCATCTCCCGAATCTACCCGGCGGCCCCGCGCGGGCAACAGCTACTCCTTGTCGCAGAGCCGCTTGCCCCACCCGGTCTTCCGCGCCATGCGCTGTACGCCGCCGCGATAGACCTGGCACACGGTGGGGTCCAGCCAGTCCTTGCCCCACCAGACGCGGACGACGTTCCCGCGCTTCACGAACACCGAGGCGAACGCCCACAGCCCGCCGCCGTTGTCCAGGTTGCGGAAGGCCACCCACTTCGCCGCCTGCCGCCCGAACCCGCGCGGATAGCCCGTCTTGCTGACCAGCCCGCGCACCCGCAGCACCGGCGGGCTCACGAACGCCACGGCCGAGTCGCCCCGCCCCACCGCGTACTCGTTCAGCGTGGTGATGCGGCGCGGCGAATACCACTTCGGCTTGCTCTGCGTGAGCACGAAGATGACGCGGCCGAACAGCGAGTCCGTCATCGGCCATGCACCGGCGGCCGCCGCCTGCGCGACGGTGGCGAACGGACCGCGGGCACGCAGGTCGTGCGGGGTGAACAGGTCGTCGCGGGGGATCACCTGCGTGATCGCCTCGTCCAGCCCGGCGGGCGTGTGGCCGTCGTCCCACTCGGCCTTCACGTCCAGGTACACGGTGAGCACCGGCGCGCCCGGATGCGCCCGCATCCACCCCGCCACCACGCCCAGGCACGTACGCAGCCCGTCCGCGCCGGCCGCTCGGGTGCCGCAGTCGTTCACCTCCGGCGATGCGTCGTGGCTCACCGCCCAACGTGGCCCGCCACCCTGGCGCGGCAACGGATGGAGGTCCAGCTCCACGTCGTGCACGAGGTCCAGCGCTTCCGCGAACGACATCCCGCTCTCGCGCCGGTCGTAGCAGTTGTGGCAGGCGATCTGGTACGTCTGGTGATACCGCACGCCACGCGTGGCGACCGTGGGCGGCTGCCGGCCACCAGTCTTTCCGCTCGCCTGCACCTCCGCGCGCTCGGCTTCGGTCTGCTTCTGCGCGCGAGCGGAGGGCGCAACGAAGAGCACAACGAAGCAGGCCGGGATCGCGCGACGGAGAAGTGAACGGCGCATGCTGGAGGCTGGTGCGGGCGGAGGATGTGGGCCGTAGCGTCGGCCGCTGATGGATGCAGCATCATGCCGCAACTGGCTCGAGGCTGGGCGCGGCGTCACCGCGGCGAGGGCGGGAGCGTGTAGACCTCGTCGAGGTGCGATACGAAGGCGCCCAGCGCCACACGACCGTCGAGCGAAAGCTCGCCGGGCAGCCCCGGCCCGCGCATCTCCAGGGACTCGCCGAAGCCGAGCGCCGTCCAGTCGCGCGGGCTGGGCCGCAGCTCCAGCACGCGCTGGGGCTCGCCGCGCGGTCCCCCGGCCGGAGCGGTGACGCCGCACCAGCCAGGGCCGGGGGGCGGCTTGTACTCCCAGCGGTTTCCGTCCATCGCATGCACGTCCACGCACACCCGGCCCGCCGGCAGCCGCGCGGACTGGAGAAGCAGCACGGGCACGCCGCACGACGCCGCACTGCCGCGCGCGCACAGGTCGTAGCGGGCGGAGACGAGCAGGCCGCCACCCGCGTGCGCCGGGTCCAGCACCAGGCTCCGTGGCCGCTCCGCCCGAGAGGGGGTGAGCGCTACGCGGTAGATGATGCTGTCCGTGCCGTCGTCGCGGGTGGCTTGCTCCACCGAGCTGCGCCACGCGTAGTGCCGCCCGTCGAACCGGTACAGGTGCGTGCCGCCCTCGCAGCACGACATGTGGGTGTACTCGGTGATCAGGGGCCAGCCGTGGGCACGCTCCGGCAGCACCGTCTCGCCCGTCCCCCAGTCGTGGTAGAGCAGCGAGTACCCGCCGACGCCGAGCTGCCGGTAGATCCACCGCTCGCAGTTGGTGCCGCAGAAGCGGGTGCCCTCCACGAACAGTTCCGGCACACCGTCGCCGTTCAGGTCCTTCCGCTCCATCGTCACGGCGGCCCGGATCTCTTCCACCTCCACGTCCGGGATGTCCGACCCTTGGCCCGCGTCGGCCTTGAGGTGCACGGCCAGCGTACGAGGAATAGGCAAGCGCGCCGGCCGGGTCTGCGCATCCGCGGCTTGGGCGAGGCAGACGAGCGCGAGCAGCGTGGCGAGTCCGCGGCGGAGCATGGTCGTGTCGGGAGATGGGGTGCGGCGATGAACCCGCTACAGTATTGCTGCGGATCGTAACCCGCGCCACGGCCACGTTGCGGCGGCCGAGATCCGGCCTGCTCGCCAGGAACGGCCGCGTTCGTTTCCGCCGTCCGGAGCCTGCGCGACTTATTGCTTCCCCGGCTCGGATGGCGCGCGGGAGTTGGATGCGCGCCCGGCCGCGAATGCAGAAACACAGAGGCGGAGCGCATCGTCCGCTGATGCGCTCCGCCTTCAAACCGCGCGATAGGGCCGCTACCGCAACGCCTGGCGCGGGCGGTTCATCTCGCTGAAGCCGCCGCTGTTGCGGCCGCCGTACTGGTTCTCGTTCGTGGGGCCCGGCGCGCCGCCCTGCGTGGCGCCGCCGCCCTGGCGCGGGTGCTCGGCGAAGCCGTAGCTGCGGTCGTAGCCGCCCCGAAGCGCCGGGCTGTTGCCGTTGTACTGGCCCAGGTAGCGCGTGTCGCCGCGCACCCCGCCGTCGCCGCCGTGCCCCCCGAAGCCCGCGTCGTAGCCGCGGCGCACGTGGTAGCGCTGGCCGGTGTTGTACTGCGCCTCGTACTCGCCGTTGTAGATGGGATTCGTCCGGTTGCCGCGCATGGAGCCGTGGCCCGCCCGGTCGAACGTGTCGCGGTACAGGCCGTCCCGATCGAAGTGCCCCGGCTGCCGCCCGTGCGGATCGCCGTAGCGCCCGTCGAAGCCGCCGAACTCGCCCAGGTCGCGCGCGTGCGTGGCGCGGTACCAGCCGTACGCACCCTGCCCGCCGTTGCCCGGCTGCATGCGCATGCCGCCGTAGCCCTGCCCCTCGTAGTTGGGGTC
>DASRQW010000004.1 GCA_035696245.1 Longimicrobiaceae bacterium
TGCTCGGCGGGTGAAGATCCAAGTGCCTGACCTCCGCCTCCAAGACTATGCGGCCCTCCCCACAGGCACGGCGCTGGAGCGAACTCCCCGCTACGCCGAGCGGAAATGCATCCCGCGTAGCAAATAGTTGGAACAGATGACACGTAGGTGCTCCCCTACCAAGCGGGGAGGTCGGGGCGTCGCTGAAGTGGTGGTTTTTTCGCAGTACCCATATGAAGATGTGCGGCGGGAGACCGGCGGCGGTTTTTGCCGGGCTCGCGCCGGGGCGGGGAGACCCCGGACGGAGGAGGGCCAGGCAGTATCGGCCCGCCGGAGGAGGAGGCTCCCCGACCCCGCGCAGGAGACGGACGGGCAGGCTGTATCGCCCGGCCGGCTCCGGAGCGGCGCCACCGACCCGAGCCCAACCAGACTGGACTCGCATAAGGCTTGCGGACGCGCCGCGCGGACCGGACTCGCGGATGCGCAACGGAATACACGGAGAACGGATGCAGATCCCCATCGTTCGTCACACGCTGGACAACGGCCTGCGCGTGGTGCTCTCGGAAGACCACTCCACCCCCGTGGTGGCGGTCAACCTGTGGTACGACGTGGGCAGCCGCAACGAGGAGCCGGGCCACACCGGCCTGGCCCACCTGTTCGAGCACATGATGTTCCAGGGCTCGCTGAACGTTCCGGACACGTCGCACATCTCGTTCGTGGAGCGCGTGGGCGGCTCGGTGAACGGCAGCACCTGGCTGGACCGCACCAACTACTACGAGACGCTTCCCAGCAGCGAGCTGGAGCTGGCGCTGTGGCTGGAGGCCGACCGGCTGGGCTTCTTCGTGCCCGCCATCACGCAGGAGAAGCTGGACAACCAGCGCGACGTGGTGAAGAACGAGCGGCGCCAGCGCGTGGACAACCAGCCATACGGCAACTGGGACGAGCGCCTGCAGATGCTGCTCTTTCCGCCGGACCACCCGTACCACCACTCGGTGATCGGGAGCATGGCCGACCTGGACGCGGCCACGCTCGACGACGTGAAGGACTTCTTCCGCACCTACTACTCGCCCAACAACGGGGTCCTCACCCTGTGCGGCGACTTCGACCCGGACGAGGCGATGCGGCTGGTGCGGAAGTGGTTCGGCCCCATCCCCCGCGGCCCCGCGATCCCGCCGCTGCCCGGCAACCCGCACCTCCCGCCGCGGCTGGGACGGGAGATGCGCGACCTGGTGGAGGGCGGCGTGCCCTTGGCCCGCGTCTACGCCGCATACCGCATCCCCCCGTTCGGCACGCCGGAATACTACCAGGCGGAGCTGGCGTCGGAGATCCTGGCGGGCGGCAAGTCGTCGCGCCTGTACCACGAGCTGGTGCGCGAGCGGCGGGTGGCGCAGACGGTGGGCGCGTTCACCTTCCCCACCATCACCGGCGCCGCCGCCCTGATCCTGCGCGGCAACGCGCGCCAGGGCGTGACGCCGGAGGAGATCGAGGCGGCGCTGCTGGGCGAGGTGGAGCGGCTGAAGGCGGCGCCGCCCACGGCCGAGGAGATGGATCGCGCGCTCACGGGCATCGAGTCGCGGCACGTGATGGACCTTCAGAAGATGAGCGAGAGGGCGGACCAGATCTCGATGTTCACGCTGCACTTCGACGACCCGTCGCTGGTGAGCGGCGAGCTGGACCGCTACCGCGCCGTGACGGCGGCCGACGTGCACGGCTTCGCGCTGGCGCACATGGGCGCCGACAACCGCGCGGTGCTCGCGTACGCGCCAGACGCGGCTGCAACGCGCGAGGAGGCCGCATGAGCGACGCGACGACGTCTACCGCGGAGCTGGACCGTTCGCAGCCGCCGCCCACCGGGGCGCTGCGGCCGTACCACTTTCCCACGCTGGAGCGGCGCACGCTTCCGAACGGCCTGCGCATCGTCGTGTGCGAGACACGGCGCTTCCCGGTGGCCACGCTGGACCTGCTGCTGCCCGCCGGCGCCATGGCGGAGGCGGACGAGGTCGCCGGCGTCGCTTCGTTGACCTCCGGGCTGCTGGAGTCCGGCGCGGGCGGGAGGAGCGCGGCCGAGATCGCCGTCGCGGTGGACGAGCTTGGGCTGTCGCTGGACTCGGGGATCTCGTGGGACATCACGCAGGCGGGGTTCACCTGCCTTACGAGCCGCCTGGACGCGGGCGCCGCCATCCTGGCGGACATCGTCCGCCGCCCGGACTTCCCGGAGCACGAGGTGGACCGGCTGCGCGGCCAGCGCCTCTCCACGCTGGCGCAGAACCGCGCGGACCCCAGCACGCTCGCCAACGAGGTGGCGTTGCGCAGCGTCTACGGCCCGGGCGTCTACGGGCGCCCCGTCGGCGGCGGCGCGGGCACCGTGGCGGGGATCACGCGGGCGGACGTGCAGGCGTTCCACGACGCCCGCTTCCTGCCCGCGGGCGCGACCCTCGTGGCCGCGGGAGACGTGTCGGTGGACGAGGTGGCGGAGGTGGCAGAGCGGCATTTCGGCGACTGGGCGGGCGCGCCGGAGCCCGTGCGGCCGCTGGAGGTGCGGACGCGCGAGAGCGGCATCCGCATCGTCGTGGCGCACCAGGCGGGATGGGTGCAGAGCGCCCTCCGCGTAGCGCACGACGGCCCGGCGCGGTCCACGCCGGACTACTTCGCGCTCCAGGTGATGAACGCCATCCTGGGCGGCATGTTCTCGTCGCGCCTGAACATGAACCTGCGGGAGAGGCTGGGTTACACGTACGGCGCGTCCAGCAGCTTCACCATGCGGCGCGACGGCGGCCCCTTCGCCATGGCGACGTCGGTGCAGACGGAGGTCACCGCGCACGCCATCCAGGAGATGCTGGCCGACATGCGCGGGATGCTGGACGGGCACGTCACGCCCAAGGAGCTGGCGGACGCGCGGACGTACCTGGCGGGCGTCTTCCCCAT
>DASRQW010000005.1 GCA_035696245.1 Longimicrobiaceae bacterium
TCCGCGCCCGCCATCGCCCCGCCCCCGGAGCGAATCGCTGGCCCCCGCGACGGCCGTCCGGCGGAGCGTCGGAGCAGACGAACGACGCGCCGCGGCAGGGTCGAGGTCGTCTACACTCGCAGCCGCGCCCCGCATCCCCAACCGCTCCACAGCCGCAAGTCTCCACCCCCCGACCGCGACGCAGCCCACCCGGGCAACACCGCGACCCGCGCCGTGGAACCCGTTTCCCTCGCCCGCTTGCGGGAGAGGGCAGGCGAGGCACGAGCCGGGTGAGGGCCTCCCAAGTTCGAAGCGCGCCCCGATCTTCCCGATCGAGGCGCGCTTCCGTCCATCTCCACCCAACCCCCGCCGCTAAACGAGGACTGCCTCGCGCGCCGGGTAGTGGCTCTCCACGTAGTCGTCCAGGATTCGCTTGAACTCCTCGGCGATGTGGTCGCCCTTGAGCGTCACCGTGTGCTCGCCATCCACGTACACCGGCGCCTTGGGCTCCTCGAAGGTGCCGGGGAGCGAGATGCCCAGGTTGGCGTGCTTGCTCTCGCCCGGCCCGTTCACCACGCAGCCCATCACCGCCACCTTCATCTCCTCCACGCCGGGGTGCGTGTCGCGCCAGCTGGGCATCTGGTCCTTCAGGTAGCCCTGGATGTCTTCCGCCAGCTTCTGGAAGTAAGTCGAGGTCGTGCGCCCGCAGCCGGGGCAGCTGGTGACCTGCGGCGTGAACGAGCGGATCTCCAGCGACTGCAGGATCTGCTGCGCCACGTGCACCTCTTCCGTGCGGTCGCCGCCCGGCTTGGGCGTCAAGCTCACGCGGATGGTGTCGCCGATGCCCTCCTGCAGCAGGATCGACAGGCCCGCGGTGGACGCGACCACGCCCTTCGTTCCCATCCCCGCCTCGGTGAGCCCCAGGTGCAGCGGGTAGTCCGAGAGCGGCGACAGCATGCGGTACACCGCCACCAGGTCCTGCACCCCGCTCACCTTGGCGGAGAGGATGATCCGGTCGTGCCCCAGCCCGATCTCCTCCGCCATCGCGGCCGAGCGCATGGCGCTCTCGATCATGGCGTCCATCATCACCGCCTTGGCGTCGCGCCGCTCGTCGGCAGGGCGCAGCGCGTTGGCATCCATCAGCTCCGTGAGCAGCGCCTGGTCCAGCGAGCCCCAGTTGACGCCGATGCGCACCGGCTTGCCGTGCAGCACCGCCTGCTCCACGATGGCGCGGAAGTTCTCGTCGTGCCGCTTGGCGCCCACGTTGCCGGGGTTGATGCGGTACTTGGCCAGCGCCCGCGCGCAGTCCGGGTACTTGGTGAGCAGGATGTGGCCGTTGTAGTGGAAGTCGCCCACGATGGGCACGTCCACCCCGCGCTGGGCCAGGAACTCGGCGATGTACGGCACCGCGCGCGCCGCCTCGTCGTTGTTCACCGTCACGCGCACGATCTGGCTGCCGGCGCGCCAAAGCGCGGCCACCTGGCGTACGGTGCCCTCCACGTCGGCCGTGTCGGTGTTCGTCATCGACTGCACGACCACCGGGTGCGCGCTGCCCACCTTCACGCCGCCCACGTCTACGGTGACGGTCTTCCTGCGCCGGATCGATCCCATGCTCTTCATGCGGTGCGAGTTGCCTGCGTGACGCGTGAATCTAACCGCGCGGCGAGAATGGTGGAAAGCCCGCGTCGATCGGTAGATGCATGACGGGAGCGCGAGCGCCCCTCGGGATCGGATACGGTCGATGAGGATCGGATGCCGCGGACGGACGAAGAACTCGCGCAGCCGGCTCGGTGCTGGAGCGGAAGCGGCAGCCGGGCCGATGCGTGAGATTCCCGGTCGAATCCGCCATCGTGCATCGTCGGGAGATGCGCGGAAGCCCGCGAGCGGAGTGCTCGCGGGCTTCGGAGTGTAGATGTTGCGCCGTGCTCAGCTCTGCGGAGCCGGGGCCGCGGGAGGTGCTGCCGGGGCGGCCGTCGCGCCGCCGCTGCGGAGCTCCTGAAGCCGCGCGACCATGGTCTGCGCCTGCGGGTCGATGGCGCTCATACGGGCGAACAGCGCGTCGATGTACGTCTTGCGCGCCGCCTGCACCTCGGGGAGGGCGAGCGCGCGCTGGCGCAGCTGGTTGAAGTAGCTCTGGAGCTGCGGCGCCTCGGCCGCAAGGGCGTTCAGCTTCGCGTTGTCGTGAGCGGCGGTGGCGGCGTCGACGTCGCCCTTGATGGCGGCGGCGCGGGCGCGCTTGCCCGGCGCGGCGGGGTCCAGCCGGTCCATGGCCGCCAGCGTCACGCTGTCGAACACGGCGGACGGCGCCTGCACCGACGGGTCCTGCGCCGCCTGCTGCTGGAGCTGCGCCAGCCGCTGCTGGATGCTGGCGATCTCCGCCTGCGCCCCGGCCGGAGCGGGCGCAGCGGGGGGGGCAGGCGGCGTCTGCTGCGCGCGGGCGGTGGCGGGCAGGGCCAGCGCGGCCGCGGCCGCGAGTGCGATTCGGGTGGTCTTCTGCACGATCTCTTCTCCGGCGGGGGTAATGCTGCCGCGGCGCTCCCCCTTGCGGAAGCCGCGCGGCGCCAGGTGTTCACCGTCTAACCCGTTCGCCCGCCCATAGTTCCACTCGGTTCGAGCGTTCGACCGGGGCGCGGGCGACGGCTGGGAGGATGCAAGCCGGAGGCCGGTGGGGATGCACGGCCGGAAGCGACCCGCACATCTGCCGACGCGCCTTTCCGCGGGTGAGTAACGCCTCGGTTGGACGTCCGGGGTTGCCGGGAGTGCCGCGGGGCGCGAGCTTTGTGGCCCCGGCGGGGAACACCTGGCGCTTCCGCGCGCTGCACCTCTCCGGCCGGTTTACGCTGCCGCGAGCCCGGCGCTCCGCGGGACGCCACCGTCCAGTCCGCTCGCCGCCGCGTCCCCGCGGTGCGCCCGGCTCCCCCGCGGAGCGCGGTCCAACCCACCGGAAGAACCTTCCTCATGATCCGAATCTCCGGCTTCTGCCTGGCGCTGCTCCTGCTCGTGTGCGCGGCGCGCCCGGTCCGCGCGCAGGAGGTGCAGGTCCCGATGGACCGCGACGGCCGCATCACGCTCATCGGCCGGCCGCTGGCCGCGCGCCTGGGGCTGTTCACGGGCGAGTACGAGGGCTTCCGCGAGGCACGGCTCTTCCAGGCGCCGGACTCGTCGTACGTGCTGGAGATCACCACCGTCGCGGGCGGCACCGTGGCCCGGCGGCGCGTTCCCATGACGGCCGCGCAGGTCGCCGAGCTTCGCGAGCGCGTGAGCGCGCTGGTGGCGGTGCGCGACCCCGGCCTAGCGCTCAACCAGGAAGGCCGGTCGCTGCTGCTGGCGCAGGCCACGGTGGCCGGGCTCGCCTTCTACGGCCCCGCCATCCCGTACGCCGCCCACGTCCACGGCTACCAGGGCCAGACGGGCGCGTACCTGCTCACCGCCGGCGCCGGCTTCCTCATTCCGTACGCCCTCACCCAGCACCAGCCGGTGAGCTACGCCATGGCCAACATGACGGGCTACGGCATCACCCGTGGCGCGGCGCACGGTGCCCTGCTGCACGCCGTGCTGGCGGGCGCCGGCCCTGAGGCCGACGGGATCTCGGACCCCACGTTCCAGGACAGCGGCGACCGCGACCGGGCGCGCGCCGCCGTGGCCGTGGGCGCCAGCGTGGCCGAGGGGTTCGCGGGCTACTACTGGGCCCGCGACGCCCGCATGACGCCGGGGGTCGCGCGCGCCATCGGCACGGGCGGCGACTTCGGGTTCGCGGAGGGGCTGGGAGTGGCGTACCTCGTCCACGGCGACCGCGGCGAGAACGTGGAGGAACGGCTGGTCTCGGGTCTCGCCCTGGCGGGCAGCGCGGCGGGCATCGTCGTCGGGAACCACGTCGCCAGGCACCGCGACTACACGTGGGGCGACGCGAACGTCATCTACACCGGTGGCGCCGTGGGCCTGCTGGCGGGCGGCGCCCTGGCGTACGACACGGATATGCCGGACCGCCCGGCCGTGGCGCTCGGCATGGCAACGGCGCTGAGCGGGCTGTACCTGGGCGACCGCATGGTGAGGCGCACCGACTTCTCCGTGGGCCAGGCGAGCGTGAACGCGCTGGGCACCATCGCGGGCGGGTTGGTGGGCCTGGGCGTCGGCGTCATCGCGGGCGACGTGAAGACCGGCGCCGCGACCACCGCCGTGGGTGCCGCCGCCGGCTACTTCGGCACGTACCACGCCTTGAAGGGCGAGGCCATGACGCGCCAGACCGAGGCCCTCTCCGGCTGGCACGTACACGTGGAGCCCTCCGGCCTGGCCGTGCTCGCCCGCGGCAAGGACAGCCGGACGCCCATGCCGCTCCTCACCGTGCAGCACTCCTTCTGAAGCGCATTCGGTAGATGAACAGCGGGCCGGGGGAGCCGATCCGCTCCCCCGGCCCGCTGTGTTTCCCGATCGACGAGCTGCCCGTCAGGCACCGGCGTCTCGCCCCGCACCGGCGAGTGCTTCCGATCCACCGGACTGACCGAAGCAGCGGCAGACGACGAAGCCCTTCTCCCGCGCCGGAGAAGGGCTTCTGCTGTCGGTAGGTACAGGATCGGCAACGCCCTGAACGGGCGGCGGCGGATCGGCCGGGGATGTCCGGCGGCTAGGCGGGCGGGGTGAGGCGGAGGATGCCTACCTTGCTGACCACCTCGCCGGTGGCAGTCAGGGAGCGCTCCGCGCGCACGGTCACCGCCTCTGCGATCCAGCCGGCGGCGAGCATCATCTTCCGAAAGTCGGCCAGGTAGACGCGGCCGGGGTCCGCCAGCAGCACGCTCCCGCCGGGCGCCACGATGCGCGGGAGGAGCGCGGCCAGGCTGCGGGCGTTGCGCATCTCGTACAGCACATCGGCGGCGAGGACCAGGTCGTACGGGCCGATGGTTGGCGGCTCGCGCCAGTCCAGCTCCGCCGTGGGCAGCGGCGGCAGGCCATTGCGCTCGGCGTTGGCGCGGGCGAAGCGAAGCGCCTCGGCGTAGTAGTCGGTCGCGGTGACGGACGCGCCCACGGAGCGCAGCGCCAGCGACGGCAGCGCCACGCCGCACCCCAGCTCCACGACCTGCCCCGCGGGCGGCGGTTCGTCCAGCAGGTGCCGGGCGAGCGCGCGGGCGGACGGCCACAGGTCGGCCCAGTACGGCAGGCGCTCGTCCACGTTGAAGTCCGACTCGTCGATCAGGTCCTCGGCCGCGCGGGGGAGCAGGACGCTCACGCTGAACGCGCCGTGCGAGAACGGCTCCTCGCGCACCGCGAACTCCGCACGCAACTCGGCTTCCAGCGATGGTCCCGGTACGGCGTCGGTCATCTCGCGCGGGCAGAAGAAGTTGGGGATCGGTATGCGCGCCGGCTCACGGACGCGAGAATGCTGGAGAGCGGGGGCAAGCCGCGGTCCCGCGCGAAACCATCCGCAGAGACACGTGCGGTAGATGCAGGGCGGGCGACGCGAGACTGACGCGATTTCGCTGCTGAGCCGAAGGAGCACACGCAGGTGCTCCCCTACCGGGCGGCGGCAGTGGAGCGCGGTTGCATCGGTTCCCGCACGTCGTGGATCCGGACGCGCGACGCGTTCTCCGGCGCAGGCCGCGCAGCGGTCTTCGCGCCGTCGTAGCCCGCGTTTACGCGCCCGGCGCGACATCGGCACGGACACATCTTCCGGACTCGAATCGCCCATCGCATCGGCCGAATGCGTCCGGACGAAGCGCGAGTTGCCGCGTATCCACCGAATCCAGCATCTACCGAGCACGCATCCATCGAACCCGCATCTGCCGAACGCGCATCTACGGAAGCCACACATCTACAGTACGAACTGCGGGCCCGGATGCGGATGGCATCCGGGCCCGCGTAACGCTGGCGGCGACGCTCAGCCGACGCGGTCCGGGTCGCGCTCCCCCAGGTCCTCGCGGATGATGGGCGGCGGCCCCTGGGGCGCGGAGTACGGGCCGCTGCCGGTCTCCACGATCACCGGGCGATCCGGCCCGCGGTCGTCGAGCTCGCCCGCGGGCGCCGAGCTGGTGGCCGAAGACGGCACCGAGAACTCCGGGCGCCCCGGAGGAGCGGACATCGGCGGCTCGGAGACGGCGACGGGTGCGGCCGGAGCGGGCGCTGTCTCGGCCGCCGCGGAAGGGGCGTTGGGGTCGACGTTCGCGAACGCGCGGTCCACGCGCTCCTTCACCAGCGGGTCAAGCGAGCCGCCCATGTACGCGGGCAGCTCGGCCACGGCGCGCGCCGGCAGGCCCTTGACCCACACGTCCTGGCCGCGCTCGCGCAGGTCCACCATCTCCGTGGGCACCACCACGTGCCGGTCTTCGGTGAGCTGGAACAGGTCGTCGGCCAGGTCCACGTCCAGATAGCGCACCTTCATCAGCACGGGGTCCACCAGCATCTCGCTGATCACACCAACGCGCTCGCCGTCTGCGCCGAACACGTTCCAGCCGCGCAGCGTGGGCGCCCCGGCCGAGAGCTTGAAGTCCTTCGCCTGGCTGAGCGGAACGATGTGCGCCTCGCCCGTGTTGTCCAGCAGCTGGGTGGGGCGCTCGGAGTAGAAGCGGGGGTAGGCGCGCTCCAGCTCGGCCAGCACCGCGGCCGTGAGCGGCTGGTCGCTCTGGTACGGCGGCAGCGCCTTGATCTCGTCGGCGCTCCAGTCGGTGGCGACGAGCGAGTCCTCGCCCCAGTTGAGGCCGCGGATGGGCAGCAGCACGCTCTTGCGGAAGAGGCCGGTGTCCACGGCCAGGAAGCGCACCTTCCCGCTGCGGTCGATCAGCAGGTCGCCCACGGTGCCCACCTTGGCGCCCCGCGCGTCCGACACGTTCCAGCCCATGAAGTCCTTCGCGCGGAGCACCTCGCCGCGCGGCGCAGACTGGGGGTCCATGGTCTCTCCCTTGGTTGGGTGGATGCTGCCGCGCCGGTGCCGCGCCGCGCTACGTGGCGGGCGGAATCACCAGCGTCTGTCCCGCGTTCACCTGGTCGCCGCTCATCCCGTTCGCCTCGCGGATGCGCGCCGCCGGCACGCCGTACCGCCGCGCGATCCCGAACAGCGTCTCGCCGCGCGCCACCACGTGCGTGCGCCGGGCCGCCCGGGCCCCGGCCGCGGCGGCCCTCGCGGCCGCACCGGACCCACTGGCAGGATGCGCGCCGGGAGCGCCGGGCTTCGCCGTGGCGGGCGCCTGAGCCCCCGTCCGCGCCGCCCCCGCTGGCCGTGCTGCGGGCTTCGCCGCATCGGGACGCGCGGCAGCCGAATCGGTCGCGGCAGCGGCAGCGCGGCGTCTCCCCGCAGCCGCGGCGGCGCTGTCGGCAGGTGTACGCCGGCGGAGCTTCGGCGGAGCGGAGTCCGCAGCGGCGGCAGCGGCACGCCTGCGTCCCGCGGCGGCTGCGCTGTCGGCAGACGTGCTGCGGCGCGGCCTCAGCGCCGCGGAGTCCGCCCGAGCCGAGCCCGCCCGCGTACTGTCGGCAGATGCGGGGCGGCGGGGCCGGGTGCGCGCCGTGTCCACACGCGGGGTCCGTGCAGGCGTTGCAGGTGCGGGCTTCGCGCCCGGAGCCGCGGCGGGCGGCGTGGCCGGGCGGGGCAAGGCGGGGATGCGCAGCACGGTGCCCGTCCGAACGCTCGCGGGAGCCGTGGGGTTCGCGGCCCGCAGCGCCGCCAGCGTCAGCCCGTACTTCCGCGCGATGCCGGTGAGCGTCTCGCCCGCCGCCACCGTGTGCGTACGCGGACGGGCGGCAGCCGCGGCGGCGCGCGCCCGGATGCTGTCCGCTCGCGTGACCGGGCGCGTGGGGCGGCGGGCGGTGTCCGCGGGCGCGTCGGCGTCGCGGCCGGCCGCGCCACGCATGGTGTCGGGCTTGAACCAGACCACGGCTGGGCGCGGGGGACGCGGCACGGCCTCGCCGCTGCCCTCCACGGCGAAAGGCGCGCGCTGGGTGGCGGTGATCGCGGTTGCGACGGGTGCCGGAATCGTGTCGCCCTGCCCGGCCGCGCGCACGGGCGCCGCCGTCTGCCCCGCCGCCGGAGCGGACGCGAGCAGCGAAGCCGCCAGGGCGAGCGGAAGTCTGTATCGGCTCAGGTACATGAGATGGTTGAGCTTGGAAGCAGCGTGCCACCGCCACAAAGGAAGGATCTCCACATCGCCCGTCCGCCATTCCCTCGGCCGGATTGGGGATCTCGCGACTCGCACCGGCGTGCAGCGCATCACATCACGCGAGACGACCGGTCATCACGCGCCGGACTCGACGACGATGCTCTCGAAACACGCGCCCCGCACCCTCAGACGGGTTCACGCCTGCGCCGCGACCTCATCCATCCCGCCGGTTCGACGCGGTACTTCGGGCCCGGTTCCCATCTACCGTGAGCGCAGGATGGTGGAGCGCTCCGCCTACGCCGCCGCCTTCGTCCGGCGCGCCTTCACGAACTCCACGACCGCCGGCAGCACGGAGATGACGACGATGGCGATGACGACGATGCCGAAGTTGTCGCGCACCACGGGCAGGTTCCCGAAGAAGTACCCGCCGAACAGCAGCGGAGTCACCCACAGCAGCCCGCCCGCCACGTTGTACGACGTGAATTTCCCGAACGGCATCTTTCCCAGCCCCGCCACGAACGGCGCGAAGGTGCGGATGATGGGCACGAAGCGGGTGATGATGAGCGTCTTGCCGCCGTACTTCTCGTAAAAGTGGTGCGTGCGCTCCAGGTACTCGGGCTTGATGAAGCGCGACTTCCGCCGCACCGCCCGCCCCCCGATGCTGCCGCCCAGCAGGTAGTTGGCCGTGTTGCCCAGGATGGCCGCGCCCACGAGCAGCAGCCAGAGCAGCACGATGCTCATGGAGCCGTTCGCCGCCAGCGCGCCCACCGCGAAGATCAGCGAGTCGCCGGGCAGGAACGGCGTCACCACCAGCCCCGTCTCGCAGAAGATGATCAGGAACAGGATGGCGTACGTCCACGCACCGTAGTTCTGCACCAGGTCGGTGAGGTGCTTGTCCAGGTGCAGGACCAGGTCGACGAAACCGTGTAGGAGATCCATCTCGCTCGCTGTTTGGCTGCCGTTCGGGCGTGGGGCGCGGGCCCGTGCCTGCGCGGCCGGGAATCGTATCCGCCCGCGCCCCCGGATACAAGTGCGCCACCCGCTTGCGCTTCCGCCTGGCAACCGCGCTTGGCTACCCGACGAAGCGCAGAATCTGGCCGATTAACGGCTCGCTCGACGCAGTCGTACCCCCCGCTCTCCGCATCCTCCCCGTCGCGCATCCGCTGGCGTGAGAAGCCCGCCGGGCATCCGATCTACAGTTCGGACCGAGATGCAGCCGCTCCGCGACCGATCGACCGTCTCTCCATTCGCCCGCGGTAGTGGGTCGGTTTCATTGGATGGAGGGCCCGGAGTTACGAATGGAGCCCACCGCCGTCGTAGGGCCAAGGCGGCGCGGAGCAGGAGAGCGCGGAGGCCACGAGAGTTCATCTACACATCTACAGAGCTCCCGCTCCTGTCCGGCCGGATACGGTGCATGGTCCTTGCGGACCCGCTCCGCACGGCTGACCTTTCCACCTCCACCCCATCCGTCCGCCTCGCCGCCCGAGAGAAGCGCATGCCGGAAGAAGTGCCCGAGATCACCCCCGCCGAGCTGAAGGCCCGCCTGGACCGCGGCGACTCGCTCACCATCGTCGACGTGCGCGAGCCGTTCGAGTGGGACATCTCCAACCTGGCGGCGCACGGGGCGCGCCTCATCCCCATGGGCGAGCTGCCCGGGCGGCTGGACGAGATCGACCCGGCGGACGAGGTGATCGTGCAGTGCCGCAGCGGCCATCGCAGCGCCAACGTGGTGCAGTTCCTCCAGGCCAACGGCTACACGCGCGTCCTCAACCTGGCCGGCGGCATCAACGCGTGGGCCGGCGAGGTGGACCCGTCGCTGCGCACCTACTGACGCCGCCCTCCGCATGACCGACACCGCCCACACCGCCGCCCCCGCCGCGCTCCCCGGCGCCGCAGACGTCCGCGCCGCCGCCGCGCGCCTTCACGGGCACGCGCACCGGACGCCCGTGCTCACCTCGCGCACGCTGGACGAGCGCGTGGGCGCCAGCGTGTTCGTGAAGTGCGAAGCCTTCCAGCGCGGCGGCGCCTTCAAGTTTCGCGGCGCCTTCAACGCCCTGTCGAAGCTCTCGGCAGATGAGCGGCGGCGCGGCGTGGTCACCTTCTCGTCCGGCAACCACGCGCAGGCCGTCGCGCTCAGCGGGCGCATCCTGGGCATCCCGACCGTGGTGGTGATGCCGGAAGATGCGCCCGTGGCCAAGGTGGAAGGCACCCGCGGCTACGGCGCCGAGGTCGTGCTGTACGACCGCCAGCGCGTCTCGCGCGAGGAGCTGGCCGCCGGGCTCCAGCGCGACCGCGGCATGACGCTGGTCCCGCCGTACGACCACGCCGACGTGATCGCCGGCCAGGGCACCGCCGCCATGGAGCTGTTCGAGGACGCGGGGCCCATGGACGCGCTCTTCGTCCCCTGCGGCGGCGGCGGGCTGCTCAGCGGCTCCGCCATCGCCGCGGCCGAGTGGTCGCCGGGGTGCCGCGTGGTCGGCGTGGAGCCCGACACGGCCGACGACGCCACGCGCTCGTTCCGCACCGGCGAGCTGCACGCGGTGCACAACCCGCCCACGGTGGCGGACGGACTGCGCACGCCCTCGCTGGGCCGCCTCACGTTCCCGCTCGTCCGCGCGCTGGTGCACGAGATGCGCACCGTGACCGACGCGCAGATCGTGGAGGCCATGCGCTTCGTGTGGGCGCGGATGAAGGTGGTGATCGAGCCCTCCGGCGCGGTGCCCGTCGCCGCGCTGCTGGCGGGCGGTGCGGTGCCGGAAGGCTCGCGGGTGGGCGTGGTGATCAGCGGCGGGAACGTGGACCTGGCCGCCGCCTGCGCGCTGCTGGCGGGCACGTAGACGGGGGAAGAAGGCGAGAGCCGGAGATGGGGAACGTGCCGGCGGCAGCTTGGACGGGAAGGGACGGATGAGCGAGACCAACGGGAACAGCCCGGCATGCGGCACGGTGCTGGTGGTGGATGACGAGCCCGCCGTGTGCCGCATCGTGGAGCGGGTGCTGGGCGGCGCCGGGCATGCGGTGGTGACGGTCAACACCGTGGCCGCCGCG
>DASRQW010000006.1 GCA_035696245.1 Longimicrobiaceae bacterium
CACGTTCTGCAGCGGGTCGCCCGCCACGGCGACCACGTCCGCGAAGCGGCCCGGAGCGAGCGTCCCGACGCGATCCTGCCAGCCCAGCAGCTTCGCGGCGTTGCTGGTGCCCGCCACGATCACCTGCATCGGCGTCATCCCGCCCCACTCGCTCAACAGCGTGAACTCGTGCCCGTTGGTACCGTGCGCGCCCACCCCCGCGTCGGTGCCCAGCGCGATGGGTACCCCCGCCGCCACCGCGATGCGGATCGCGTGGCGCATCGCGGCGCCCGCCGCGCGCGCCTTCTCGGCGCGCAGGCCGGTGAGCACGCCGCGGTCGGCGGCGCGCCCCGCCGTCTCGCCCGCGCTCAGGGTCGGCACCAGGAAGGTGCCGTGTTGCGCCATCATGCGCGCCCCCTCCTCGTCCAGGAAGGAGCCGTGCTCCACCGAGTTCACCCCCGCCAGCACCGAGAGCCGGATCCCCTCGGCCCCATGGGCGTGCGCGGCGACCGGCCGGTCCAGGCGGTGCGCCTCGGTGACGAGCGCGGTCATCTCCTCCAGCGTGTATTGGCTGGCGCCCACGGCATCGCCCTCACTCAGCACGCCGCCGGTCGCGCAGGTCTTGATCACGTCGGCGCCGTACTTGGCCTGGTAGCGCACGCTGGCGCGGATCTGGTCCGGCCCGTCGGCGATGC
The DNA here is from genome assembly GCA_035696245.1 of Longimicrobiaceae bacterium. Taxonomy (NCBI): domain Bacteria; kingdom Pseudomonadati; phylum Gemmatimonadota; class Longimicrobiia; order Longimicrobiales; family Longimicrobiaceae; species Longimicrobiaceae bacterium. Next base: position 675 of record DASRQW010000006.1, read on the forward strand.
CGGTGCGGTAGTCGCCGTCCATCAGCCCCGGCCGGAAGCCGTTCTCGTCGCAGTGCCCGCCGGTGATGCCGATGGAGTGGCCGGCGTTCTCCATGCGCGGCCCCACCACGAAGCCCTGGTCCACCGCGCGCCGCAGCGCCATGTCGTCGAAGTTGGGCGCGCCCACGTTGCGGATGCTGGTGAAGCCCGCCATCAGCGTCTTGCGCGCGTTCTCCACCCCGATGATCGCCGCCATCCCCTCGAAGTCGCGCACCGCCGCGTCGTCCCCGTCGGGGTCGCCCAGCGTGCGGCCGATGATGTGGGTGTGCGCGTCGATGAAGCCGGGAAGCAGCGTGGCATCGCCCAGGTCCACCACGCGCGCGCCGGCCGGGATCTGCACGCTCCCCGCCGCGCCGGCCGCCACGATCCGGTCGTCGGTGACCACCACCACGCCGTTACGCACGGGCGCCGCGCCGGTGCCGTCGATGAGGCGGGCCGCGCGCAGGACCACGGTGCCGCTGCCCTTCACGGGGTAGTTGCTGCGGAAAGCCGGCGTCGGCGTCTGCGCCTGCACGTGCGCGGACACGAGCAGGCACGCGGAGAGCGCCGCGGCGTAGCGGGTGCGAGTCACGGGTTCACCTGGAGCGTGGGGTGGGGATGCCGGCAGGGCTGAGCGCCCGCGGCGGCCTGCGGTTCCCGACATGATAAGCGCTCGCCGCCCGCCGGGAAATGCTCCCCGCGTCCACCTCTCGCCATCGGACGAAGCACGCCGAAGAGTGCTGCGGGGGGCATTCATGGAAAGCGTATCGGTAGATGCGCTCCCACGGGCGAGACGACGCGGGATGACCGGGAGATGGGAAGCCGCCGACGCCTCGTCTCCCGCACCCGGAACGCCTCGGCGGATGCGGGAGTGTGCGGATCAGCGCACGACGGGCGTGAACCAGGCGCGCGTGAGGGCGATGATTAGCATCACCGCCAGCAGCAGCACGAAGAGGCCGACGGTGCCGTACAGGCAGCCCCGCAGCCCGCAGCCGCCGGGCGGCTCCGGCAGCACGCCGGGCTCGGGCAGCGGCTTGAACTCGGTCTCCGCCGCGTCGGGAGCGTCGGGAGAGTCTTCGGGGGGCGGGGCGTGGTCGGCCATCGATGCGGATCGGCGCGGGGCGCGGTAGGCGGAACGAGAGCGGCAGCAACCCGGACGGGCGCCGCCGCTTTGAATCTACCGTGGGACGTGCATCTCCGGCTACGCGCCCAGCCGCGCGATCTCGTCGGACTCCAGGATGCGCACCCCCGGCCCCGCATCCTTCGCCAGCCGCACCATCGCGCGGGCGACCGTGGCGCCTTCGATGCCGCGGTACTTCCGCAGCGGGCCGACGAGCAGCGGGCCGACGACGGACATCACGCGCTTGCCCGTCTCCTCGCCCGCCCGCCGCTCCGCGCGCTCGCCCAGCAGCAGCGACGGACGGAGGATGACGGCGCTCTCGAACGGCATCGCCCGCACCGCATCTTCCACCTCGCCTTTCACGCGGTTGTAGAAGATGCGCGACCGCGCGTTCGCACCCATCGCCGTGACGATCAGGAACTGCCGCGCCCCGTTCGCCGCCGCCATCCGCGCCGTCTCCACCGGATACGCGAAGTCCACACGCCGGAACGCCTCCTGCGAGCCCGCCGCGCGGATCGTCGTTCCCAGGCAGCAGAACACGTCCTCCGCCGCCACATCGCCGGCCGTCGCCCCAAGCCGGTCGAAGTCCACCACTCGCGCGTCTAGCTTTGCGTGCGTGCGCCCCAGCGGGCGACGCGTGAGCGCGATCACGCGTGCGTACGACGCATCCGCGAGCAGCAGGTCCAGGCAGTGCCCGCCCACGAGCCCCGTCGCGCCCACCAGCAGCGCCACCCGGCCGCCCAAGCCGCCGTCCATCCCGGCCGACGAGGAGCCGGCTTCGGCGCTCAAGGCGTGGTGCCCGACAGGTACTCCGGCGGGATGCGCAGCGTGGGCGACTCGCGCTCCACCAGCAGGTTGGCGATCCACCAGCGGCCGTCGTGCTTCACGAGCTGCATGGCGTCGATGCCGCGCTCCACGGCCGGGCCTGCCGCCGTCCCGCGCGCCTCGTACGTGCTGAACACCTGCACGATGCTGCCGAACCGCTGCGACCGCCGCGCCACCTCGCGCTCCCACCACGCGTGCGACATCAGGTACGGGCCGTTCGTGGCGATGAACGTCTCCACCGGCACCTCGCGGAAGGTGACCGCGCCGTCCGCGCCGGTCACGGAGAAGACGATCTTGGCACCGGGCGTCACCAGCGACCGTAGCCGGTTCCAGTCGCGCGGCCCCGCTGGCCCGGAGATCAGGTCGTACTGCGCGGCCACGATCGCATCTTCCGATGCCACGTCCACCGCCCTCGCCGCAACCCGCCCCGTGTCGCGCGCCGCGGTCGACGCTGCACCGCCCGTCTGCGCACGAGCCGTGGCAGGAGCGGAGGCGAAGAACCACGCCAAGGCCGCGCAGATGCCCATCCACCGCCGTAAGCTCGTCATTGGTCTTTCGGGGTTCGGGAGATGCGCGGCGGACCCGCCGGTCAGGGCGCCGCGTCGAGCACGGAAAGGTAGCCGCTGCTTGCGTACTCCAGGATCTTCGCGTCCCGCGTCACCAGGGTCGCGCCGAGGCGGCGTGCTGTGGCGACCAGGATTCGGTCCGCCGGGTCACCGTGGATCTCGCCCGGCAGGCGTGCGCTGTCCAGCGCGGCCTCGGGCGTCAGCTCCGCCAGGCTGAGGCCGGGAGCCGCCAGCCCGCGCCGCACCCACTCGCCCACCTCCAGGCCGAAGCGGACGCGGCCCTTCGCCTCCAGCATCGCCACCTCCCACACGGAGATGGCGCTCACCAGCAACCCGCCGCGCGCGCTCGCCGCCCGCACCTCCTCCAGCGCGCGGCGGCCCAGCTCGCGCTCCATCCCGTCCATCAGCCAGATCCAGACGTGCGTGTCCAGCAGCAGCGGGGGGATGACGAGCCTACGCACCGGCGTCCCACTCTTCCCCGATGGGGCTCACCAGGTCGCCGTAGAAGGTGACCGAGCCGGCCAGGTGGCCCAGCACCGGCGCGGGCTCCAGGTCGTAGGGGACCAGGCGGGCCACGGGCTGGCCGTAGCGCGTGACCACCACCTGCTTGCGATCCTGGCGCACCTGCTCGATGAGGCGCAGGCAGTGCGTCTTGAACTCCGCGGCAGAGATCCACTCCGGGGGCGTGGCCTCGTAGCGAACTGCGGCCTCGCGAACTACCATCGGCTTTTTCTTGTCGTCCATTCGGGTATCGGCGGATGTGGAGGTGATACCGCTGCTTTACGACCAACAAAATACGACCATCATCCTTCCTGCACAAGTCCCTTCCCCACACCCAGCCGCTCCGCGAGCCGCAGCGCGTCGAACGGGGCGTGCACCTTGGCGTCGTTGTCGAAGTACACGTACACGTCGCGCCCGCGGCGGACCGGACGCACCGGAGAGATGCGGCGTGCGTCCGCCGGCTCGCTCCCGGCGCTCCACGCGCGGATGCGGTCCGCCCACCAGTCCAGCTGCGCGTCGGTGTAGCCGCTGGCGTATAGGTGCTCGGCGCCGTGCAGGCGAATGTAGACGAAGTCCGCCGTGACCTCCTCCTCGTACGGCCACTTGCCCGCGGTGTCGGCGAAGACGAGCGTTGCGTCGTGGGCGCGCAGCAGGTCGCCGAACTCGGGGACGAAGCAGCCGGGGTTTCGGACCTCGAAGGCGTGGCGCAACGGAGCGTCGTGCTCCGGCTCCACCCAGTTGCGGCCCAGCATGCGGTCGTCGTGGCGCAGCGCCAGCTCGGCCGCCTCCGTCGTCGTCTTCGGCAGCGCCTGGAGGAAGGCGGCGAAACGTTCCTCCACGAACCCGAATCGTTCCGGGAACTGCCAGAGGAACGGGCCCAGCTTGTCGCCCAGGCGGAGGACGCCGGACGCGAAGAAGTTGGCGAGCGCCGTCTCCACGTCCTTCAGCTTCTTCATGTGCGTGATGAAGCGGCTGCCCTTCACGGCGAACACGAAGCCCGGCGGCGTCTCCTCGTACCAGCGGCGGTAGCTGGTGGGGCGCTGCAAGGAGTAGAACGAACCGTTGATCTCCACCGTCGCCAGGCGTGAGCCCACGTACGCAAGCTCGCGCTTGTGCGCCACCCCTTCCGGGTAGAACACGCCGCGCCACCCGGCATACGTCCAGCCGGAGATGCCGACGTAGATTCGTCCGCTCACTCGCCGCACCCTTTCATCGCTCCCTCGATCATCATCTGCCGAGCCTCCCCGAGGGCCACGCAAGCGCATCACATCTACCGTAACGCAGTGGCCATCGGGAGATGCCGATCGTCGCATCCTGGTCACCCGCCCGCATCACATCTGCCGAAACGCTTTGCTCGTCGGGAGATGCGATCGCCGCATCCCGTTCACCCGCCCGCCTCTTCCGGCTTGGGGCGAAGCTGCTCGGCGGCGGTGAAGAAGCTGCGGCGGTACCACAGCGTGACGGCGCACGAGGTGATCGCGACCGAGCAGGTGAGCATGAACATCACCACGATCTGGTAGCGCACGGCCAGCAGCGGCGATGCGCCCGCCAGGATCTGCCCGGTCATCATGCCGGGAAGCGAGACGATGCCCACGACCATCATGCCGTTGATGGTGGGGATCATGGACGCGCGAAGGGCGCGTCGCACCGGCTCGCGGGCGGCGCGGGCAGGCGGGGCGCCCAGCGCGAGATACGCTTCCACCTCGCCGCGGCGGCTCTCCAGCTCGGAGCGCAGACGCTCGGCGGAGAGGGCGGCGGCGTTCATGGCGTTGCCCACGATCATGCCGAAGAGCGGGATCATGTAGCGCGGATCGAACCACGGATGCGGCCGCACGACGGCGGCGCCCACATACGCCATCGTCAGCCCGGAGCCGAGCAGCATGGCCGCGCCGGTGATGCCCCACAGCTCGCGCGGCGCGCCCTTCTGCCGGCCCACGGCGGTGTGCGTGGCGACGGCGACCATCAGCAGCATGGCCGCGATCACCACGTACCAGCGGCCCAGCGCGAACACGTAGACCAGCACGTAGCCCACGAGCACCAGCTGCACCACTGTCCGCACGGTGCCGACCGCCAGGTCGCGGCCGAGCCCCAGCCCCTGCCACCGCGAGATGCCGATGGCGACGAGGATGAGCCCGGCCGCCAACCCGAGCTGCGGCCACGTCACGTCCGCGGTGGATGGGTGCGCGGCGGCGACGGGTGCGAGCAGCGCCAGCGTCACGGCCGTACCTCGGCCGATGCGGGGCGGACGCTGTCGTTGCCCAAAATCTCAGCGGCCGTCCCGGTTCGGACGATGCGGCCTGCTTCCATCGTCACCACGAAGTCGCTCACGCGCGCGGCCTCTTCCAGGCGGTGCGTGACCATCACGACGGTGAGATGCCGCCGGTCCGCAAGCTCGCGGACGGTGTCCATCAGCAGGTCGGCCGTGGCGGGGTCGAGCGCGGAGGTGGGCTCGTCCAGCAGCAGCACCTGCGGCCGCGTCATCAGCGCCCGGGCGATGGTCACGCGCTGCTGCTGTCCGCCGCTCAGCCGGTCGCCGGGCCGGTCCAGCAGCTCCGGGTCGAGTTGCGCGTGCGCGATTGCCTCCCGTATCTCCGCCTCTTCCGGCGGATGCCCGGCCAGGCATCCCGCCTCGAACAGGTTCTCGCGCACCATGCCGGGAAAGAGCACCGGCGCCTGGAAGACGAACCCCACGCGCGTCCGCAGCTCACGCACGGGATACTCCGCGAGCAGCCGCCCGCGGAAGCGTATCTCCCCCTCCGTCGGGTCGTCCAGCCGGTTGAGCAGACGGACGAGCGACGTCTTCCCCGACCCGGACGCGCCGACCAGCGACGTCACCCGTCCATCCGGAATCTCCAGATCGACGGAATCCAGCACGCGGATCTCCCCCCGCACCTTCCCCACGCCATGAAGCGTGAACGCCGCCCCATCCTGCCCGTTCTGCATCTCCGCTCCGCCGTTCGTCATCCATTTCGAAAACGCGCACGCCCCAGAACATGCAAGCGCGCCGCCAAGAGCAGGCAAAGTGTAGCACGTCGAGTCCCGGAGCCTCGCGCGGTTCCTGTGGCAACTCTAGAAGTCTGTTGAAAAACGCTGCGCCTCAGGGTGTGAAGCGGTAGATTGAGGGAGCGAATCTACTGGTGAACTCCTCTTCTGCGTAGAGCGATGCTCGGGCGAAACGACACTCCGCTGGAGCTGTTCCAGATG
>DASRQW010000007.1 GCA_035696245.1 Longimicrobiaceae bacterium
TGGAGCGGCACCGCATCCCCGTGCCGCCCTTCCCGGTGCAGAACGCGCTGACGCGTCCCATGCGCACCGCCGCCGCGAAGGCGGGAGATGCGGACGGGCTGTCGCTGTGGGCGGGCCAGGGCGTGGGGATGGTGCGCCCGCAACCCGCGGCGGAGCTGTTCGCGCGGCTGGTCGAGGAGAGCGAGCAGGTGCTGCGGGGGCTTTCGGTGGATTGATCGATCATGGGGCAGCGAACGCCCTCTTCCCCGTTCGTTCCCTAGCTGCCCCCTCTTCCAAACCACCCGGGAGAGGGGGCGGCTCTTCCTCAGGAAGATGGTCGTGCGCCCCGCGAGATCGCATCGCGCAATGCGATCTCGCGCGAGGTTAGACGCGGCGGCACGCCATCCGCGTAGGGTGGCAGGGGAGGCCGGCGTTGGGCCGGCGCCTCTCCTGCCGAACACGTCCACCGAACCCGATGGCAAGCCCGCCGCGGCACACCTGATGGCCGAATCAAGCGCCCGTCCGCCCGCGCCGCCGCACGCCACCGACCGGCGGGCGAGGAGGCGCACGCCGTCGCTGGGCAGCCGCATGAACCGGATGCTCACCGACCCGGTGCGGCAGCTGCGGCTGTCGCTGCTGGTGCTGCTGCTGTTGCTGGTGTGCGGCACGCTGGGCTACCGCGCCATCGAGGGGATGCCGTGGCTGGACGCGCTCTACATGACCGTCATCACCATGGCGACGGTGGGCTTCGCCGAGGTGCACCCGCTGTCGCCGGCAGGGCGGGTCTTCACCATGGCGGTGATCGTGCTGGGGGTGGGGATCGGGGCGTGGGCCGCGACCAACGCGGTGGAGGTGGTGCTGGGGCAGACCTACTGGATCTCCGTACAGAGGCGCAAGATGAGCACGACCGTGGAAGGGCTGCGCGACCACTTCATCGTGTGCGGATACGGGCGGCTGGGCACCCGCATCGTGCGCGACCTGGAGGTGCGCGGCGAGTCGTTCGCCGTGGTGGAGATGCGGCCCGCGCTCGAGGAAGCCTTCCTCGCCGAGGGCCTGCCCCACGTGATCGGCGACGCCACCAGCGACCAGGTGCTGCTGGCCGCGGGCGTGCGGCGGGCGCGCGGGCTGGTGGCCGCGCTCGACTCCGACGCCAACAACGTGCTGACCGTGCTCACCGCCCGCGAGCACAACCCCGGCCTGCTGATCGTGGCCCGCGCCAACTCCGAGGCGTCGGAGAGCAAGCTGCGCCGCGCGGGCGCCGACCGCACCGTCACGCCGGATGCCATCGGCGGGCACCGGCTGGCGCTGGCGCTGCTGCGGCCCGCGGTGAACGACCTGTTCAACGAGATCTTCAGCTTCGGCGTGAAGATCGCGGTCGACGTGGGCCAGATCACGGTGCCGCCGCACTCGCCCTTCGCCGGGCAGACGGTGGCGGGCTGCGACCTGCGGCGCCTGCGCAACGTGAGCATCCTCGCCATCCGCGAGCTGGACGACCGCTTCACCCTGAATCCCGACGCCAGCCGCACCATCACAGCCGGCGAAACCCTCATCGTCATCGGCCCCGCCGAAGCCGTCTACGAGCTGGAAGCCCTGTACGGCTCCGACAGCGCCTGACGGTCTGCGGACCGCCCGCTACGTGAAGGCGCGCCGCTTCGGCGGTGCCGGGCGGGCGGAAACGGCGCGGCGGTCCGCCGCGGGGCTCCATGCCCCGTCCGGAGCGATTCATGCGTGCCGCCGGCATGCCGATGTGCCGCCGCAGCGCCCGCAGCGGTGAGGCTGCGCGCCGCCCCGGACCCCCAACGGACTGCCACGTGACTTCACCCCCGGAGCACCGGTTGCCGACGTCGGAGCGGGACCTCTCCTTCCTGGTGGAAGCCACCCGCCTGCTGGCCGCGTCGCTCGACGTGGAGACGACGCTCGCGACGGTCGCCCGGCTCTCGCTGCCGCACCTCGGCTCGTGGTGCATGGTGGACCTGCTGGAAGCCGGCCACATGCGCCGGCTCGCCATCATCCACCCCGACCCGGCCCGGCAGGCCCTGGCGCAGCAGCTCCAGGAAGGGTGGCCGCCGCTGCGCGACGACCCGCTCGGCCTTCCCTCCGCCATGCGGACCCGGCGGAGCCAGGTCGTGTTCCCCGTGACCGACACGATGCTCGTGGGCGCGGCCCGCTCGCCGGAGAACCTGGCCCTGCTGCGCCGGCTCCAGATCGGGTCGTTCATGACGATCCCGCTCCTGGCGCGGGGAGAGGTGCTCGGCGCCATCACCTACGTGAGCCCCAACCACGGCGACTCGTTCACGCCCGACGACCTCGTCCTGGGAGAAGACCTGGCCGCGCGCGCCGCCATCGCCATCGACAACGCGCGGCTCATGCGGGAGGCGGAACGCGCCCTCGCCGCCGCCGAGCTCTCGGAAGAGCGCTTCTCGCGCATCATCTCCATCGCCGCCGAAGCCATCATCTCGATCGACGAGACCCAGCGGATCGTCCTCTTCAACGAGGGGGCCGAGTACATCTTCGGCTACGGCAGGGGAGAGATGCTGGGCAAGCCGCTCGATCTGCTGCTGCCCGAGCGCGCCCGGGCTGTGCACCAGCGACACGTCCGCGCGTTCGGCGAGTCGCCCGACGTGGCGCGGAAGATGGGACACCGGCAGGAGATCTCCGGGCGTCGCAAGGACGGCGAGGAGTTCCCCGCCGAGGCCTCGATCTCCAAGATGGACGTGGGCGGCCAGCGGTTCTACATCGTGGTCCTGCGCGACACGACCGAGGCGAGGAACGCCGTGCTCGCGCAGGAGAAGCTCCTCCTCGCCGTCACGCGGGCGACCGAGGCGCGCGCCAGGCTCCTCCGGGGCGTGACGCACGACGTCAAGAACCCGCTGGGTTCGGCCGACGGGTACGCCCAGCTCCTGGAGATGGAGCTGGCCGGCGGCCTCGCCCCCGAGCAGGCGCGGCTGGTGGCCGGCGTGCGGCGGGGCATCCGCGGTGCGCTGGCGATGATCGGCGACCTGCTGGACCTGTCGCTCGCCGAGAGCGGGGGGCTGCCGGTGAACCGCGTGCCGGTGGACCTCGTCGCCGTGGCCCGGGAGGCGCTGGAGGACGAGCGCGGCGCCGTGGAGGCCGCGGGGCACGTGCTGGTGTGCGAGGGCGGCACGCCGGTACCGCTCGTCACGGATCCCGCACGGGTGCGGCAGGTGGTGGGCAACCTGCTGTCCAACGCGGCCAAGTACACGCCCGCCCCGGGCCGGATCACCCTCTGGGTCGAGATGCGGACAGGCGGCGAACCGGCGCGTCCGGGAGAATGGGCCGCGGTGCACGTCCGCGACAGCGGTCCGGGGATCCCGCCGGACGCACGCGAGTCCATCTTCGGGGAATTCCACCGCCTGGATTCCAGCACCCGGGCCAGCGGGCACGGGCTGGGGCTCGCCATCAGCCGCCTCATCGCCCGCCTGCTGGGCGGCGACCTCACCGTATCGGGCGGTGAAGGGGAAGGTGCGACCTTCTCCTTCTGGCTTCCGTCGGGGACCGACGCCTAGCGGGCGCGTACCCGCCGCGAGGGCGGTGCGAACTGGCGGAGGACGCGGGCCGGCAGAAGATCTTCGTGTCCGGGATCGCTACCGTGGCGCTCTCCATCGTCCTTGGCCACGGGGCGCATCCGGAGCGCACCCGCGGCGGCTGATCCGCGGAACCGCCCGTTGCGGCCGCGATTCATTCGCCCGTCGCTTCCTCCGGCACGACCGTCGCCTCCGCCGGGCGGTAGCCGCGGCAACGGATGACGGGGATGGGCGGATACTTCCGGAACGCGGGGTCCACCGCGGAGAGCTGGCAGAGGTAGAAGCGCGAGCCCTTGCCGCTCACCACGATGCGCACGTTGGCGCACGAGTCGCAGAGCCCGGCGGGCGGCGTGTAGCGGGCGGGGATATCCATCGAGCCGTCTGCGGATGAAAAGAGCGAGGGAGCGGACACGTCGTCCGCTCCCTCGAAATGTATCTCCCACCAGCCGTTCCGCGAAGCCGGCCCATCCGCATCGACAGCCTCCGTCAGCGCCATGGCGGATGCGGCATCGCCGTGCATCTACCGTATCCCGTCCGGCCGTGCGGAAACCGGGCGATCGATCCGCGCGTCGCAGCGTCAGCGGCTGCGACCGCGCTCGTGGGCCGCGATGAACTCATCGACGGACGTGCCGGCGATGGATTCGGCGACCGCGTCCAAGGGGAGGTCCGCGAGCGAGCGGAAGCGGATGCACGACTTGCCCGCATCCAGCTTCTTCCCCGCCCTCTCGAACCCGGCCTTCAGCAGCGCACCCTTCTCTGCGTCCTGGTTGGGCGCGAGCAGGTAGACGGCGTAGAAATTCTTCTGTGCCGCGAGCGCGGCGTACATCAGCGGCTGCTTGTTGTACGTGACCGGGTAGCGCGCCAGCGGCACCTCGTAGCTGATCATCCCCCAGTTCATCGTCTCCGCGTAGCCGGGCGGAAGATTGGCGGCCACCACTTCGCGAACGGCGGAGATCACGGCGCGGCGCTCCTCCGGGAGCTCGGCCAGGTACTCATCCACCGTCGCCGCCTTGCTGCTCGCCATCTGCCGTCTCCCGCGGTGGATGTGGATGCGGTGGCGCTACTTGCCCGCCTCGTGCTCAGGGCCGGGCGCGGGCTTCCACCACGTCTGCAGCGAGTAGCTGAGGAAGAGGAAGACGCCGCCGATGCCCAGGAAGAGCAGAATGCGCCAGATGGCCTCCAGCGCCGCCAGGTCCACCAGGAAGAGCTTGGCGACCACCACGAGCAGCGTCCAGATGGCGACCCGCTCGATGCGCTGGTTCCGCGCGCGCATGGCGTACACGAGGATGCTCACGGCATAGGCGCCCCACGCGATCGTGACGTACCCCTCGCCCCCGGGCAGCGGCGAGAGCATGCGCCACAGCCACCCCAGGAAGGCAACGTGCGCGAACAGGCGGTACACGCCGGCCCCGGTGCGGGAGTCCATGGCCATCGACATGCCCACCGCCGTGCCGATCACCGCCAGGTCCACCAGCGGGCTGCCGCGGAATTCCGCCCCGACCGCGCCCGAAGGAAGGCGCAGAAGCGTCCACGTAGCCGCGGCCGCGAAGAGGATGTGCACCACGCCAGCCAGCGCGGCGCTGCCGCGTCCCTTGGCGAGCAGGTACAGGCCCAGCGCCTCGGCCGCGAGCGCGAGCAGGAGGGCGTCGGCGTCCAGCGCCGCCACGCTGCCGATGGGCAGCAGCACCGACGCCGTCAGCATCAGCACGGCCGAGAGCGGGGGATGGCGATCCGACAACACGAGCGCCGTGAGGCCGTACGCGGCCGCGCCGCCCACCGCCAGCACGCCCCAGAGCCGCGGCGAGGGCTCCCACACCAGCGCCGCTACCAGCAGCACCAGCAGCGGCGGCAGCATGGTCAGCGCGTGCCAGTGCAGCACCGACGCCTCGCTCCAGTCGCCGGCCTCGTCCTCCGCCAGGTCCTGCGCGGTGCCGGTGAAGCGCAGCGCCCCGCCCCGCCGCGCGACCTCGCGGGCGATGGGCAGCAGCCCGTACGCCACCCAGGCGAAGATGGCGGCGGACTGGATCATCCACCGGTCCCACGCGCCGCCCGGCCCGTCGTGCAGCACGTTGGCGTACAGCAGGAGCAGCAGCCAGCCGCCCACCAGCGACACCCACAGCACCGAGCGCCAGCCGCGGTACAGGTACAGCGCCACGGGCCCGGCGAGCACGATGCAGGTGTAGAGCGCGGACGCGGCCGGCGTCCCCCGCTCGATCCCCAGCAGCAGCGGCGTCCCCAGCCCGCCGATGGCGCCCAGCATGGCGAGTACGTACTCGCCCTTGCGGATGGAGAGGAAGAACGCGAGCGCGGTGACCGCCACCATGAGCGTGAACGCCGGGACGTACGCGATCAGCCCGTACAGGTAGAAGGCCGCGAAGCCCACGATGTAGAAGATCGCGACCGCGCCGCCCAGCAGCACCGGAACGAAGCGCCGCTGCGACCCGTCGAGCCGCATGCCCACGGCGAAGAGCGCCAGGCCCAGCGCGGCGCCGAAGGCCGTGCGCACCAGCGGCGTGACCCAGCCCTGGTCGATGGAGTAGCGGAAGAGGAACGCCACGCCAAGCAGGAAGATCCCGATCCCCAGCCGGTTGAGCCAGAACTGCCCGTCCCAGCGGATCGCCGGCTCGTGCTCGGCCGCCCGTGCATGCGTCCGCCTGCGGGGTTCGTCGTCCGTGGCGCGCTCTCCCGACTCCGCGCGCGACGAGAAGGCGGGACCGTCGTCCGCCGCGGCGCCCGCGGGGGGAGCGCCGAACAGCGAGTCGTCGATGTGGATGCTCGCCGTGGCGGGGCGGGCGCGCAGCGCCGGATCGTCATCCGCGTGGCGCAGCGGCTCCGGCTCGCGGGCCGGCTCGGGGAGGCGGCGGCGGATGTCCTCCACCAGCATCTCCAGCCGTTCCAGCCGTTCCTCCACCGATCCGCGTTCGGGTGGGGCCATGCGTCCTCCTGCGTGTGCTCGCCCGGCGGCGTGTTGCGGTAGATGTGCGGCGGACCGTGCCGCGAGCCTGGAAGCGTGCCGGTGAGTCGAGTTGCGTGAGACGCGCATCCGTTTGCGCGTGAGATGCGCGGCGGAGCGGGCCTGGAGATGCGAAGGGAAAGCGCCTGCGGTGATGGAGGACGGCCCGTGAGGGACACCCTCCGTCTAACATACAACCGGACGGCGAGACGCGGAACGCCGTGCGTGAAACAGCCGTGTCCGTCGGGGATGAGATCCGCCGGATCGGCGGGATGCACAGCTGCGCATCGGCCGAGATGCCGGCGGATCCGAGAGCTCGTCGGCATCACCCGCCGCAGCGCATCCGCGGATCGCCATCGAACGCACTGTCCTTCGACCGAGCCACATCTCCCGAAAACGGAGCCGCCGCCCCGGAAGGCCGGAGCGGCGGGTCGTCTCGCCGCGGCTACTGGACGCGGACGAAGGTGTGGGTGTAGCAGTCCGCGCAGGTGTCGGTCAGCTCCAGCGTGTCGCGGCCGATGCGGCGCAGGTATTGGTCGGTCTGCGGCGGCGGCAGCACGTTCACCGGCATGCGGTAGCGGATCAGGTCGCGCGTCTTGTCGGGCGCGCCCTTGGGGTAGATGGTGAAGTGCGTGGTGTCCTGCGTGCCCGGCGAGTGGATCACCGTGAGCGAGCTGTCGCTGCGGAACTGGTAGATGACCTGCAGGTTCCGCCCCTCGGGCGTGATGTGCTGCCCGCCGATGCCGCCCACCGAGCCCGCCCACCGCCACGTGTCGGCCTTCAGCGGCCGTCCCCGCCCGCCGGCAGACGCGCACGCGGCCAGCGTGACCGCCAGCGCCAGCACCGCCGCCCGCCAGGTCGTCTTCTTCGTCATCCCCCGCCTCCGTAGGTTCGTCAGATGTTCGCCACCGGCTCGCGCCGTGCCGCGGCGTACGGGCCGCGCCCCCGCCCTTCCACCTCCCACGCTTCCACCACCTCGCCGCCGCGCACGCCCCACAGCCGTTCGTTCAGGTTCACGGAAACGCAGACGTGGTTGGGCACGATCCGGACCCGCTCGCCCACGCGCGGCCTCCACTCGGTGCCAGACAGGTCGAGGATGCCGTGCTCCTCGCTGACGGACTTCACCGCCACCTCTGGCCGGTCCAGCAGCGCGCCGTAGCCCCCGCCTTCCGCGCGAAGCTCCTCCTTCGAGAGCGCCTTGGAGCCCGCGTCCACCACGGCCTGCCCCGGCACCGCCGTGCTCACCACCGTGGCGAGCACCGTGTAGGCGCACTCGTCCCACCCGCACGCGCCGATCTCGGCCGTGGTGCGGTCGTTGAAGACGTTGGTCCCCGGCCGCACCTCGGTCACCCCCGCGATCTCGTGCGAGCGCCAGAAGGTGGGCGTGGACCCGCCGCTGACCACGTCCGGACGCAAACCCGCTGCCGCGAGCCCCTCGATAAACGTGCCGATGCGCCCGGACAGGACACGGATGGCCTCGTCCTGCTCCGCGACGGCGGCGCGCACGTGGCCGGGATAGAACATGATCCCGCGGTATTCCACGCCCTCCAGCCCCGCCGCCTCGCGCGCGAGCGCCACCGCGTCTTCGGGAGATGCGACGCCCACGCGCCCCATCCCCGCGTCCACCTCCACGAGGACGCCGACCGTCCGCCCCGCGTCACGCGCCGCATCCGCCAGCCCCCGCAGCGCCTCGGCGGAGTCGAGTGCGACGGTGAGGCGGACGTGCGGCGGCAGCCCCATCAGCCGCGCGAGCTTGACGGCGCCGAGCGGCGGGTAGGCGAGCAGGATGTCGTCCACCGCCGTCGCCATCACCTCCGCCTCGCGAAGGGTGGCGACGGTCACTCCCACGGCGCCGGCCGCGACCTGCTCGGCGGCGATGGCGGCGGTCTTGTGCGTCTTGGCGTGCGGGCGCCAGGCCAGCCCGTGCGCGCGGCAGTACTCCGCGGCGCGGCGCAGGTTGGCGCCCATGCGGTCCACGTCCACCAGCGCGGCGGGCGTCTCCAGGTCAGCGGTCGTCATTGCGGCGCTCGCGGGTGGTGAGCAGGTGCATGATGCCGTGCTTCATGTACAGGCGCCGCTCCCGCATGAGGGTGAGGATGTCGTTCTTCTCCTTGTACAGCGTGACCTCGCGCTCGCCCTGCGCCTGCATCAGCTCGCGGTCGATGGCGCGCAGCCGCTCCTCGTACGGCCGCGAGAGGATCTGGCGCACGCTGGCGGCGAAGTACGCCTCGGGGGCGGCCATGTGCTGGCCCTCGGGGTCGCCGCGAAGCTCCTCCACCGTCTTCTGCGCCTCGGGCGGGAAGAGCTCCAGCCACGCGCCGTCGGGGTCGCGGCTGCCCTCCGCCTGGAGCAGCCCTTCGTAGATGCTGCGGTAGATGGGGTTCCGGAAGTCGCCCGGCCCCAGCTCGCGGGCCGCCCGCTCCACCCACGACTCGTCGCGGAAGAGGAGGAGCAGCAGGTTGCGCTCCGGCCCCAGCATGGGCGTCAGCCGGGGCGCCGCGGCAGGCGGGGCGGACGGCTGCTGGCCGTAGTCCTCCGTGCGGCGCCCGGGCTGGGTGCGCCGCCGCCCGTCCGAAACCACGCCGCGCTGGTCGCGGGCGGGGGCCTCGGCCACCTCGCGCGCCAGCGTCTCGCGCGACACGCCCGTGAGCTCGGCGATCCGGTTCACGTACACGCCGCGCAGCAGCTCGTCGGACGTGGCGCGGACGGTGGGCAGCAGCGAGTCGATGGCCTGGCGGGTGCCCTTGATGGAGGTGAAGAAGCCCTTCCGCTCCAGGATCTGGATCTTCCGCTCCAGCACGTCCACGGCGTCGTCCAGGTACATCTGCAGGAACTTGGCGCCCTTGCCGCGCACGAGCGAGTCCGGGTCCTCGCCGTGCGGCAGCGAGGCCACCAGCACCTCGGCGCCGGCGCGGAGGAGCTCGTCGCCCGCGCGGAAGGTGGCCTTCAACCCCGCCTTGTCGCTGTCGTAGAGCAGGATGACGCGCGGCGCGTACTTCGCCAACAGCTCGGCCTGGTCCTCCGTCATCGCCGTGCCCAAGGGCGCGACCGCGTTCTCCACCCCGTGCGCGGCGAGGGACACGTAGTCCATGTAGCCCTCCACCACCAGCGCCACCTCGGCCTTGCGGATGGCGCCGCGGCTCCAGCCCAGGCCGTACAGCATGCGGCCCTTGTGGTAGATGGGCGACTCCGGCGAGTTGAGGTACTTGGGCGTGTGCTCCTCGGCGCTGCCCAGGATCCGCCCGCCGAACGCCACCACGCGCCCGCCCAGGTCCTCGATGGGGAAGACGATGCGCCCGCGGAAGGCGTCGTACGGCGTAGTGCCGCTCTTGGGCTCCTTCGCCAGGCCTAGCTCCAGCAGCTGCCGGTCGGTGATGCCCTGCCGCCGCGCCGCGTCGCCGAACGCCGTCCACGCCTCGGGCGCCCAGCCCAGGCCGAACCGCTCCGCCGCGGCCTTGTCGATTCCGCGCTTCTCCAGGTACTCGCGCGCCGCCCGGCCCCCGTCGCCGTCCCACAGCGAGCGGCGGAACCAGTCCGCGGCGAAGGAGTTGACCTCGTAGTAGTGCCGGTTGGGGTCTTCCTCGCGGCGCTGCTCGCGCGGGTCGGGAATCTCGATGCCCACGCGCTCCGCCACCGTGCGGATCGCGTCTGGGTACGTCATCCCCAGGTGCTTCATCAGGAACGTGAAGACCGAGCCGCCCTCGCCGCACACGAAGCACTTGTAGAAGCCCTTGCCGGGATCGACCGAGAAGTTGGGCCCTTCGCCGCCGTGCAGCGGGCACGGGCCGCGGAAGGTCCGCCCGGAGCGCTTGAGGCGCGTGTGCTCCGAGAGGATCTCCACCATGTCGGCCTGCAGCCGTACCTGCTCGATCAGCTCTTCGGGGATCATCTGCGGGGTGATGCGTGGCGGCGCGGTACCGTGTACGAAGCTTCGAGTTTGTTTCGGGAAATATTCGGTATCTGAAAGATAGTGGGTTTTGGTGCGGGCGGGGAGGGGCCCTCACCCGGCTCGCAAGGCTCGCCTGCCCTCTCCCGCAAGCGGGCGAGGGCACGAAGCTCCTTCGCGTTTCCGGGAATTCCGCTACACGCTTCGCTTTCGGCTTCGCCGGGCATCTACGGGCTTCGTGCGTGCGGACGGCGCGTCTCGCTTCGAGCGATCCCCGTTTGCTCGAGCCCTACACCTTCCGTAGGCGCAGCGACCTCCCCGCTCCCTCCACCGCAGCGCACAGCGCGAGTCCGCCGGAGGCGCAGCCGCGACGTCAGCCCGCTCGACCCCTACCGAGCCGCAGCCGCGCTAATGGCGTGCCTTCCCCCGCTTGCGGGCAGGGCTGTTTCATTCAGGGCAACGGTGTATCTTTGCAGCATGAATCTACTGACTGCGTTCGAGCAAATCCCCGA
>DASRQW010000008.1 GCA_035696245.1 Longimicrobiaceae bacterium
GATCGAGGAGGTGCAGGTGCTGAACGAGGACCTGCACCGCACCAACGACGAGCTGCACGCCGCCAGCCGCGGCGCCGAGGCCGCCCGCGCCGCCGCCGAGCAGGCCGAGCGCGACGTGCGCGCCATCCTCGCCAGCATCCCCGACCCGTTCGTGATCACCGACGCCCAGTGGCGCTGGCGCTACGTGAACGAGCCCGCCGCCGGCATCTTCAGCCGCGCGGGCCACGACCCGCGGGGCCTCGTGGGGCGGGTGATGTGGGACGAGTACCCGGACCTGGTGGGCACGCGCTACGAGGTGGAGATGACGCGCGCCGTGCGGGAGGGCGTGCCCGTCACCTTCGAGGAGTTCTATCCCAAGGCGGGCACCTGGGCCGAGATCCGCTGCTTCCCGCTGCCCGACGGCGGCCTCGCCACCGCCTGGCGCGACGTCACCGCCCGCAAGCGCGCCGACGAGGCGCGGCACTACCTGGGCGAGGCCAGCGCCATCCTGGCCTCTTCGCTGGACTACGAGGCCACGCTCAAGGCCCTGGCGCGCCTCGTCGTGCCCCGCCTGGCCGACTGGTGCGTCGTTCACGTGGTGGACGACGACGGCTCGCTGCGGCAGATCGCCGTGGGGCACGTGGACCCCGCGAAGGCGGAGTGGGCGGCGGAGATGGACCGGCGCTACCCTCCGCTGCCGGACGCGCAGACGGGCATCCCCCAGGTCGTTCGCACGGGGCGGCCCGAGCTGTACCCGGAGGTCACCGACGAGATGCTCCAGGCCGGCGCGCGCGACGCCGGGCACCTGGCCGTCGTGCGGGCGCTGGGGCTGGCGTCGGCCATCGTGGTGCCCCTCGCGTCGGGCGAGCGGGTGCTGGGCGCCATGTCGCTCTTCGCCGCGCAGTCGGGGCGGCGCTACGGGCAGCCGGACCTGGAGATGGCGTCCGAGCTGGGCCGCCGCGCGGGCACCGCGGTCGACAACGCGCGCCTCCACGCCGACGCCCTGCGCGCCCGCGCCGCCGCCGAGGAGGCCGCCGCCGAGGCCGTGGCCGCCAACCGCGCCAAGGCCGAGTTCCTGGCCATGATGAGCCACGAGCTGCGCACCCCGCTAAACGCCATCGGCGGGTACGCGCAGATCATCGAGATGGGCGTGCACGGCCCCGTCACCGACGCGCAGGCCGAGGACCTGGCCCGCATCCAGCGCTCGCAGCACCACCTGCTGTCGCTCATCAACGACGTGCTCAACTTCGCCAAGATCGAGGCCGGGCGCGTGCAGTACCACATCGAGCGCGTTCCGGTGCACGAGCTTCTGGGCAACCTGGAGCCGCTCGTCGCGCCGCAGCTCGCCGCGCGCGAGCTGCGCTACGAGTACGCGGGCGCGGACCCGTCGCTCGCCGTGAGCGCCGACGCGGAGAAGGTGCGGCAGGTGCTGCTCAACCTGCTCTCCAACGCCATCAAGTTCACCGGCGCCGGCGGCACCGTCTCCGTGTCCGTGCGCGCGACGGGCGAGACCGTGGAGGTGCAGGTGCGCGACAGCGGCGCCGGCATTCCCGCGGACAAGCTGGAGACCGTCTTCGAGCCCTTCGTGCAGCTCTCGCGCGGCCTCACCAGCAACGTCGAGGGCACCGGTCTGGGCCTCTCCATCAGCCGGGATCTGGCGCGCTCCATGGCGGGCGACCTCTCCGTCTCCAGCGTCCCCGGCGAAGGCTCCGTCTTCACGCTGACCCTCCCGCGCGCCACGAATTGACCCCCGCGCCGCATCGGCCGCCTCGCGCTCATCCGAGGGTGGTTCGACGGACGGCGCCGATGACTGCGGTTCGGTGGATCACGGGCGATGGACAGCCGTTTCGGTGGATGGCGGGCGACGAACCGGCGGGGAGATGGACGCGAGGGATCGAAAGCCGGCGGGGTCGGGAGATGTGCATCTACCGATCACGGGTGATGGAGACGCGGCGATGCGATCCACCGAGGCGTGATGATGGTGCGGATGCGCGAGCGAGGGTGCGGGAGGTCCTTTTATCCACAGGCGAAAGGCGGGCGATGAGCGAGCAGCTGCTGCGGGAGCCGGAGGAGGCGGGGGAGTGGCCCGCGCTGCCGCTGGCGGAGTGGCAGGACACGCGCGACACGCTGCACATGTGGACGCAGGTCGTGGGCAAGATCCGGCTGGCGCAGGCGCCCGCCGTCAACCACTGGTGGCACACGCCGCTCTACGTGACCTCGCGCGGCCTCACCACCTCGCCCGTCCCGTACGGCGGCCGCAGCTTCCAGATCGACTTCGACTTCATCGACCACGCGCTGCGCATCCACGGCAGCCACGGCGCCATCCGCACCGTCGCGCTGCGGCCGCGCTCGGTGGCAGACTTCTACGGCGAGGTGATGGCGAAGCTGGGCGAGTGCGGCTTCCACGTGCGCATCTGGACGCGGCCGGTGGAGGTGGAGAACGCCATCCCGTTCGAGCGCGACGAGCAGCACGCCTCGTACGACCCGGCCGCCGCCACGCGCTTCTGGCGCGCGCTGTCGCACGCGGACCGGGTGCTCCAGCGCTTCCGCGCGGAGTTCATCGGCAAGAGCAGCCCCGTGCACTTCTTCTGGGGCAGCTTCGACCTGGCGGTCACGCGCTTCTCCGGCCGGCGCGCCCCGCAGCACCCCGGCGGCATCCCCAACCTGGGCGACTGGGTGGCGCGCGAGGCGTACTCGCACGAGGTGAGCAGCGTGGGCTGGTGGCCGGGCGGGCCGGGAATGCCCGAGCCCGTCTTCTACGCCTATGCCTACCCCGAGCCGCCGGGCTACGCGGAGGTCCGCGTCCGTCCCGCCGAAGCCCGCTACGACGCCACCCTCCGCGAGTTCGTCTACCCGTACGAGGCCGCGCGCCGCTCGCCCGATCCCGACGCCGCCGTGCTCGACTTCTGCCGCAGCACGTACGACGCCTCCGCCGACCTCTCCAAGTGGGACCGCGCCTCGCTCGACCGCGGCGGCGCGAACGCCGGCCCGCTGCCCTGACGCCTCCCGGCTTCGGGCGAGGTGGCGGCGCTCGATGGATCGGAGGCCGGTACGAAGCGGTGGATTCTCATCGCCCGCAATGACTTTGGGCGTTCGGTGGATGCGTGGCGGGTGGCCACGCGCGGCGCTGACAGGGCGCGGGACCAACGATGAAGGTGCGTACCGGCACTTGCGCTGGTCCGCGGTTTGAACAGATGTTTTGCTCCCGCATCTCGTATCAGACACCCGCTGGAGCACCGCCGCATGCCCGGACACTTGCAGGACGAGATCCGCATCTCCAAGCCGATGTCCCCGGCGCTGGAGACGCTGCTGAACGTGAACCGCACCGCCCGGTTCCTCACCGCGTGGACCGAGAAGGTGCTGGAGCCGGTGGAGCTTCGCATCGACGAGTACAACGTGATGCGCATCCTGCGCGGCGCCGGCGCCCAGGGCCATGCCCGGCACGACATCGAGGAGCGGATGGTCCACGAGCCCGACCGGCTGCTCGCCATCCTTCACCGCCTGCGCACCCGCGGGCTCATCGAAGGCACCATCCGCCACGCGATCACCGCGCAGGGCCTGGCGACCCTCGCCTCCATCGACGCAGACCTGGACCGCGCCATCGAGGAGCGCATCGGCTGGATCGACGCCGCCAGCCTCCGCACCACCATCTCCGTCCTCGAACGCATTCGCTCCGGCCCCGAGGGCGAGGCGGAGTGAGTTGTGTGTGACTTCCCGCGCCGAGACGAACGAGGAAACCATGGATGAAAACTCGTCATCCGACCCGCTGCGGGACAGCATCGAGACCGACACTCCGCACGATCCGGAGCCGGTGCCGCTGAACGAACGGCAGATGCAGGAGCTTCGTCGCCGCTCCGAGGCTTACCGCCGGAACCCCGCCTCCGCCGTCCCGCTCGACGACGTGCTCGAACGCATCGAACGCTCTCCGGGGTGAACCTCTCCCGCTCCGCCGGGGTGCGGATGCGCCTCCGGCTCCCGGCGGCAGGCCACGGAGGTGCCCGTCGTGCCGTCGTTGCCGCGGGTTCACCCGCCAGGCGCCGCCGCCGGGCAACCTCCGGCAAGCGCGACAACGATCTCGGGTGAACAGAAACGGGCGGGCAGCCTCCTCGGAAGCTGCCCGCCCGTCGTTCATCTACCGACCTGGATCCGCACTACTCGCTCATCGCAGCCAGCCCCATACGCTGATTTGGTGCGGATCGACCGAGGCACCGCTCGCCCGTCACATCGTCCGGATCGAGCAGGGTGGCCGTCTCGTGCCAGGCAGCAATGACCCGAGCCTCGATCAGCAGATGGCGCCTACTGCCGTGCACTCGGGGTAGCGGCAGCTTTCGCCGTCGCCGCAGGTGTAGGCGCCGGCGCAGGTGTAGTAGGCGTAGCACGTGGCGGTGCCACACCCGGCGCTCGCGCAGTACTGGCTGTCGCAGCCGCCATGCGCGCCGCCGCAGCCGGTGTCCACGCCGCAGCTCTGGCACTCGTCGGTAAACGGACCGGACTCGTGCGCGTGCACCGTTCCGACGTCCTGCCTCGTCACGGCCGGCGCGAACGTCTCGACCACCAGATCGTCCACGGCGAGCTTCAGCTTCTTCATCGTTCGTCCTCCGGGAGGGATGGATAAAGATGGTGCGGAGGCGAACGCTCC
>DASRQW010000009.1 GCA_035696245.1 Longimicrobiaceae bacterium
ATCCGCCAGGACGTCGTCGAGAAGGCGCACGAGTTCATCAAGGACCGCATTCTCGCACTCTCCCCTGAGGAGATGGAGATCCTGACGGCGGCAGTTCTCCGCGCCATGGGCTACAAAGCCCGCGTCACACCCAAAGGCGCCGACCGCGGCCGCGACGTCATTGCGTCGCCCGATGGGCTCGGCTTCCAGCAGCCACGCATCATCGCTGAAGTGAAACACCGTCGCCGGGACCCGATGGGCGCAGAACGGATCCGCAGTTTCCTCGGCGGCCTGCGCTCCGGCGACAGCGGCCTCTACGTGAGCACCGGCGGGTTTACCCGGGAGCCAAGTATGAGGCCGACCGCGCCACCATCCCCATCACCCTTGTGGACTTGGACGCTTTGGCGACGCTGGTGACAGAACACTATGACAGGTTCGACTCGGAAGGCCGCAGCTTGATCCCGCTCATCCGCGTCTACTGGCCGGCTTCATAAAGAAGGACCGCCGCACGGCAGGAGCCGGGCGGCGGTCTTCACATCTACCGAGCCTGCTTCGTTCAGCGCGCAGCCACGGACGACGAGGCGCCAGCGGGGACGTGGCTCTGGAGGTACGTCGTGAGCAGGGTGAAGAGGTGGCGCGTGGTGTTCTTGCCCTCGTAGATGCCGTGGGTGCGGTTGGGGTACTCCATCATCTGGAACTGCTTGTTCGCCGCGACGAGCGCATTCACCAGCGCCTCGGTGTTCTGGAAGTGCACGTTGTCGTCCCCGCTGCCGTGCACCACGAGGAGGTTGCCGCGCAGCCGGTCCACGAAGGTGAGCGCCGAGCCCTGCACGTAGTCGCTCAGGTTGAGCGACGGCAGGCCCATGTAGCGCTCCTCGTAGATGGTGTCGTAGAAGCGCATGTCCGTGACCGGCGCCACCGACATGCCCGTGCCGTACACGTCCGGGTAGCGGAACAGGCCGTTCAACGTGGACGAGCCGCCGCCGCTCCACCCCCAGATCGCCACGCGCGACGGGTCCAGGTACGAGCGCGACCGCAGCAGCGACCGCGTCGCCTCGGCCTGGTCGCGCGAGTTGACGCGCCCGATCTGCCGGTAGATGGCTTTGCGCCACGCACGCCCGCGCGGCGCCGGTGTGCCGCGGTTGTCCACACTCGCCACCACGTAGCCCTGCTGCGCGAGCAGCCGGTGCCACAGGCCCAGCGTGCCGCCCCACTCGTCCACCACGGTCTGCTCCGCCGGCTCGCCGTACACGTAGAAGAGCACCGGGTACTTCCGCGCCGCGTCGAAGCTGGGGGGACGGATCATCCACCCGTCCACCTGCACGCCCGCCGCGTCGGTCTTGAAGAACTCCGCGGGCGGGAGATGCAGGGCGGCCACGCGCGCCCGCAGCCGCGCGTTGTCCACCAGCACGCGCGCGACCGAATGGTCGGGCAGGCGCACGAGGTCGGTCTGCGGCGGGCTGTCGAAGCTGGACCAGTCGTGGATCGCCCACCGCGCGTCCGGCGAGATCTGGTACTCGTGCGCGCCGCGCATGCCCGCAGGCGTCACCCGCTCCGCGCGCCCGCTGCCGTCCAGGCGCGAACGATAGAGGAAGCGCTGCGTTGCGTTCTCCGGCGACGCGATGAAGTACACCCATCCCCCGGCCGTGTCGATGCTGGCGACCGAGACCACGTCCATCGCGCCCGGCGTGACCAGCTTCGCGTCGCCGCCGTCGCGCGAGACGGTGTACAGGTGCCGCCAGCCGTCGCGCTCGCTGATCCAGGTGAAGCGGCGTCCGCCGTCCAGCCAGCGCCAGTCGTCCACCACGTCCACCCACGCGCTGTCGCGCTCGGTGAGCACCGTGCGCACCTGGCCGGTGCGCGCGTCCGCCAGCAGCACGTCTAGCGTGTTCTGCAGGCGGTTGAGGTGCTGCATCACGACCTCGTTGGGGTTCGCCGCCCACTCCATGCGCGCGATGTAGTTGTTGCGCGGGTCGCCGGGCACCGCCAGCCAGCGCGTGGGGCCGCCCGCCGCGCTCACCACGCCCACCCGCCCGGCGGAGTTCGTGGTGCCCACCTTCGGGTACTGCACCGGCTTCACGCGCGAGTAGATCGAATCGGTGTTGTTGATGAGGTCGAAGTCGCTCACCCCCGAGGCGTCGAGCTGCCAGTAGGCGATGGAGGCGCCGTCCGGGCTCCACCGGAAGCCGTTGCGCAGGTCCAGCTCCTCCTCGTAGACCCAGTCGAACGTGCCGTTGATGATGGTGCGCGACCCGTCCGCCGTGAGCTGCGTCACGCGCCCGTCGGCCAGCGACTCCACGTACAGGTTGTTCTGGCGCACGTACGCCACCCGCCCGCCGTCTGGCGAGAAGGTGGCGAACATCAGCGTGGATTCCGGCGCACCGGCTCCAAGCTTCCGCAGAGAGCCGCTGGCGCGGTCCAGCACCCAGTAGTCGCCGCGCGTGTTCCTGCGCCACACGCGCTCCGAGTTCGTGAACACCAGCAGCTTGCGCCCGTCCGGCGACCACGAGTAGTCGTCCACGTCCAGCGGCTGCGATGCGCCCGCGGGCACCAGCTGCCGCGCCGCCACCAGCACGTCGCGGCGCCCCGTGTCGGGCGCGTAGCGGACGATGTCGACCCCGCCCGCCGTTCCCGGCTCCAGCGTGGTGTAGCCCGAGCCGTCCTGGAGCCACCTCGCCGGCCCGAACTCCTCGCCGGCGAAGTCGCCCGAGGCGAAGATGCGGTCCAGCGTGAGCGTGTCGCCCCGCTGCGCGTGGACGGGCACCGCGGCGAGCGCCGCCAGCAGCGACGCGGCGAGAACGGAAGAGCGTCTCATGGGCACATCTTCGTGGGGAGAGAAGACAATCGGCCTCGACCCGGCCGGTGGTGGAGCGAGCCGCGCATTGTACCGTGCCGCGCCGCCATCGCACAAGCGGAGCCGCCGTCCGGACTAGCTCGACGACGTCCAACCCTCGCTATTCCCGGTAGAGGTCGTCCATGTCCCACATGATCACGGGATGCCCGTCCTCCTCCGCCCGCGACCGAAAGTCCGGGGTGAACCCGGAGGCGGAGACGTACAGCAGCGGTGCAGAAGGTTCCAGTGCCTCGTGCGCCCACTGCCTCCCGGAAGATGCCAGGCGTCGCAGGTCCTCCAGGTGCTGTCTGTGTACGATGGGCGCACAGACACGGCCGCGGCACTTCACCGACCCGGTCATCATTCTCCCGTCCGTGAGCCGCGCGACGATGTCGATCTCCACCGGCTTGCGGTCGCGGTCCGTGCCCTCCCACCGGCCCCACTCCTTCACCATGGGCAGCTTCAGCGCACCGCGAAGCCGGTAGAACGCCTGCTCGGCGATCCGCTCGAAGACGTGGCCCATGTACGCTGGGAGCTTCGGCTCCACGTGCTGGGCCCACACCTCTTCCGGTTGGCTCGTCTCCAGCTCGTTCCGGAAGCGTGAGACGAACTTGTAGTAGAAGGCCACGGCGGGATCGGCGACCTGGTAGCGGTGTGGCTCGTTGTTCCGCGCCTCGAAGTTCCTCCGGCCTTCGATGTACCCCAGCCGCACCAGCATGTCGATCATGTTCCGCAGGCCAGCGTCGGCCTTCAGGCCCGTCTCCATCGCGATCTGGTTGCGCTCGGTGAAGCCGTTCCCCACCGCAGTCAGGACGGACTTGTACTCGGCGATGTTGCGCAGCCCCTTCTCCTGCTCGATCACCGTCTCCACCTGCGTACGCACGTCGCCGCGCGGGGCCAGCATGGCCGCCGCCGCATTCTCTCCCAGTGCCTTGGCAGAGTCCACGGACGCGAGATAGCGCGGAGTGCCGCCGAAGATTCCGTAGACTCGCGCCCGGTCCATCGGGTCGGCGTACGGAACCATCCGCGCCGCGTTCCAGTAGTCGAACGGTTGCAGCCGGTGCTTCCAGTCGATCCGCCCGTGCAGCGGCGACCCGGCCGAGTCCAGCCGTTCCATGATCTCCACGATGGAGCCGCAGAGCACCAGCACCAGGTTCGCACGCTTGCGACCGCGGTTCTTGTACTCTTCCCAGACCGCTGCGAGCTGGCTGTCGATGCCTTCCTCGCCTCCCCGGAGGTACTGGTACTCATCCAGCACCACCACCATCGGCTCCGGCGCGTTCAACTCCAGCAGGAACCGGAAGATGGTGCGCCATGTGGGATAGTCTTCCGGCGCGAGATCACGGCCGGACCAGCGTCCCAGCTCGCGCAGCAGATCCTTGCGGTTCAGCTCCGCGGTCGCCTCGCTCGCCACGTAGTAGAACGTCTGCGCCTCCGGCCACACGTGGTTCAGGAGGAACGTCTTTCCCCCGCGTCTGCGCCCGAACAGGAGCGCGAGCATCGGCTCCTGCCGCTTTAAGAGAGCCCGCAGCTCCGCGGTTTCCATCTCTCGATCAATCATCTCTCGGCACCGCGCGAGTTAGCCGCAATTCCGCACCCCAGTGTCTGTAATTATACATGCATGCAAATATATCTGCAAGCAGACGCACATACATCTAAGCATATGGTATGAAACTGCAGGAAGGCGAGCCAACGCGAAGAAGCCCCGGGATCGCTCCCGAGGCTTCTTCGTCGCCGAATCGATATGTTATACCAATGTTGGCGATCACCTGTGCATTGTGCGGTTCGGCTACCGAGCGTTCGCACGGTCTTGCTCCGAAGAATGCACAGTCATTCAACCGAATTGGTATTACCGCTGGAACGGCGGCGGGGCGTAGGTGAGACCGGCGCGGCTCACGGTGGCGCGGCCTTCCTTCTTCCCGTCCTGCCCCACCTCGCGGTTCGTCCAGCGGAAGTAGACGAAGGTGATGGCGATCCACAGCGTGAGACCGCCCGGCACCCACATGATCACCCCGCCCAGCCGCTGGTCGTCCAGCGCGGAAAGCGGGAAGATGCGCGGCGCCTCCACGTACCAGCTGTAGAGCGCGCCCGACGAGAGCGTGATCAGCGCGGCGGAGATCATCATGGGGATGCCCGCCAGGAACAGGTAGATCATCTGCAGCGGCGCGGCGATGCGGGGCAGCTCCGGCAGCGGGCTCATGATGGGCCACCACATGATCACCCCCGTCACCATGATCATCAGGTGCATGGTGATGTGGATGTCGTGGTTGCGCATCATCGTGTCGTACGGGCCGGGAAAGTGCCAGGCCAGGAAGATCACGTTGTTGAGCGCGAAGGCGATGATCGGGAAGGTGAGCGCCTTCGCAAGCAGCCGCAGCGCCTTCGGCCGGATGAGCGGGCGGACCAGCCAGTCCGGCAGGCCGGCCAGCAGGAAGGGCGGCATCACCAGGATCAGCACCAGGTGCTGCACCATGTGGGCGCTGAACAGGAAGTAGTCGCTCAGCTCGTGCAGGGGGCCCTGGAGCGCCAGGAACATCGACGCCATGGCGAACGAGAAGCTCGCCACCTGCCTGCGCGGCACGGGCCGCGAGCCGGCGAAGCGCCGGCGCAGCGGCCCGATGGCGAGGAAGTACGCGGCGATCAGCAGCAGCCACCCGATCATGAAGGTCGGGTATACCTTCCAGCTGGTCCAGTCGAACGAGGCCGAGTGGAGCAGCGACAGCGACACGGTCGACATCGGTTACTTCGATCCCGCTTCAGAGAAGAAGGCCCCGGCCGGGGCCGGAGCCTGCACGCTCAGCCGCCGCGCGGGCCGCCGGACACGTGCTGCGCGTCGGCCGGCGTGTTGGCGTGGTACTCGGTCGCCACGCCGTGCACCACGTGGAAGAGCATGATGCAGCCCACGATCACCAGGGTGCCCAGCAGCGCCGGGAAGGCGAATATGCCGGTGAAGAGCTTGTTGTCGAACTTCAGGTGCATGAAGTACGCGACCACCATGAAGAACTTGATGCCCGACAGGATCAGGATCAGGATCGCGGCCGTGCCAGACGCGTACACGCCCTTCGTCTCGCCGACGTAGCCCAGGATCTCGAGCACGGTCAGCAGCAGCAGCCCCGCGCCGATGAACAGGTAGAACCGGCGCGTGGGATGGGTGTGCTGGTCGTGTACGATCTCGCGCGTCGTGCTGGACATTCGGCCGCTCACTTGATGAGGTAGACGAGGGGGAAGATCACGATCCAGATCACGTCCACGAAGTGCCAGTACAGGCCGGCGATCTCCACGTTCAGCGTCTTCTCCGGCCCCACCTTCCCCTTGTGCGCCAGGTAGGCCAGCGTGAGCAGGTAGATGACGCCCACCGTCACGTGCGCGCCGTGGAAGCCGGTCAGCACGAAGAAGGTGGACCCGAACAGGTTCGTCTGGAGCGTGAGCCCCTCGTGGTAGAAGTGCGTGAACTCGAACACCTGGCAGCCCAGGAAGACCGAGCCGAAGAGCGCCGTCATCAGCAGCCACAGCACGCTTCCGGACTTGTCGCCCTTCTGCACGGCGTTCAGCGCCAGCACCATCATCACGCTGGACATGAGCAGGATGAAGGTGCTGAACGAGGTGAGCGGGATGTTCAGGATCCCGTGCTCCAGCTTGCCGTTCACCAGCGTGTCGTGCGGGTACGGCCCGGTGAGGCTCGAGCCCTTGTACGCCATGTACGTGGCGATCAGCGAGCCGAAGAGCAGGCACTCCGAGCCGATGAAGGTCCAGAACGCCATCTTGCGGCTGTCGAGGCCGGTGCTGGTGTCGATGTGCGCCGGGTCCGCGGCGTGCCCGGCCATCGCGTGTGCGTGATCCACTGTATCGTCTCCGTCGTCGCCTGAATCGGTTCGTCTCTCGCGCGGCCGCCGGGCACGTTCCCGGCGGCCGGTGCCCAGCTAGTGGGAGTGGCCCGGCTCGAAGGCGAAGGCGTAGACGGCGAAGACGATCGTCACCAGCCCCGCGAAGCTGAGGTACCACAGGTTGTGCGCCGGCCCCGTGACCTGGCGGAAGATCATGCTGCCGAAGAAGACCGAGATGCCCGCGGCCAGCACGATGGGCCAGTACGACGGCGGTGGCAGGTGGATCCCCAGGTCGTGCGCCGACATCTTGTTCTCGTCGGTCACGTCGCGCACCTCGCCCACCTTGGTGCCGCCCAGCGTGATCCGCTCGGTGGTCTCGTCGACCTTGCCGTGCGGGATGCCGCCGGAGAGCGCGGGGTCGCCCTCCCACAGGGGCATACGCGAGTGCACCACCGGGATCTCGCGGAAGTTGTAGACCGGCGGCGGCGACGGGATGCTCCACTCCAGCGTGGCGGCGCCCCACGGGTTGTTGCCCGCCACCTCGCCGCGCTTCCACGCGGTGAAGAGGTTGATGGCGAAGATCAGCGTGGCGAGCACGATGACGACCATGCCCACCGTCTCCAGCTGGTTCAGCGCGGTGAAGCCCAGGTTGTCGGCGTACGTGAACGTGCGGCGCGGCATGCCGTACATCCCCAGGAAGTGCATGGGGAAGAAGGTCATGTTCATGCCGATGAGCGTGAGCCAGAAGTGCACCTTGCCCATCTTCTCGTCGAGCATGCGCCCGAAGACCTTCGGATACCAGTAGTACAGGCCGGACCACAGGCCCAGCACCGTGCCGCCGAAGAAGACGTAGTGGATGTGCGCCACCACGAAGTACGTGTCGGTCTGCTGCAGGTCGGCCGGCGCGGCCGAGTGCATCACGCCCGAGATGCCGCCCACCGTGAACATCGCGATGAAGGCGATGGAGAAGAGCATGGCGGTGGTGAAGCGCAGGTTGCCGCCCCACATGGTGCCCAGCCAGTTGAAGATCTTGATGCCGGTGGGGATGGCGATGAGCATGGTGCTCAGCGCGAAGAACGAGTCGGCGATGGGGCCCATGCCCGTGGCGAACATGTGGTGGCTCCACACGCCCCAGCCCAGCCACCCGATGAGGATGCCGCTGAACACCATCACGTTGTAGCCGAAGAGCGGCTTGCGCGAGAAGGTGGGCAGCACCTCCGACACCATGCCCATGATGGGCAGGATGAGGATGTACACCTCGGGGTGGCCGAACATCCAGAACAGGTGCTGCCAGAGCAGCGGGTCGGCCCCGGCGCTCACGGTGTTGAAGAAGTTGGTGCCGAACAGGCGGTCGAACATCAGCTCGGTGACGGCGATGGTGAACACGGCGAGCGCCGTGACCATGAGCACCGAGGTGATGAGGGTGAGCCAGGTGAAGATGGGCATGCGCATGAGCCGCATGCCCGGCGCCCGCATGTTGATGATGGTGATGATGAAGTTCAGCGACGCGATGATGGACGAGAAGCCCACCACCTGCAGGCCCAGGACGTAGAAGTCCATATTCAGGCCCGGCGAGAACGTCTTGATGGTGAGCGGCGCGTAGGCGAACCAGCCCGAGTTGGGCGCCGCCTTCAGGAACCAGCTCACGTTCAGGAAGAGGCCGCCGAAGAAGTACACCCAGAACGACAGCGCGTTGAGCCGCGGGAACGCCACGTCGCGCGCCCCGATCTGGAGCGGCACGAGGAAGTTGAAGAACGCGGCCGTGAGCGGCATCAGCGCCAGGAAGATCATCGTCAGCGCATGCATGCTGAAGAGCTGGTTGTAGCTCTCGGCGCTGAGGAAGTCGTTGTTGGGCACGAAGAGCTGCACGCGCACCAGCCCCGCCTCGATCCCCCCGACCAGGAAGTAGAGGAAGGCGGTGACGCCGTACATGACGCCGATCCGCTTGTGGTCTACGGTGGTGATCCAGCTCCACAGACCGGTCTCAGCGTGGGGTGCGGCCGCCGCGCGGGGGGCGGCCACGGTTGCAGTCGATGCCATTCCTACTCCATCGGTTTGCGGCGCGGGCCGCCGCGGGTGTGCGGCGGTGCCCTCCGGCGCCGGATCACGAAGCGCGCGCCCCCCGGACCGTGCGTCCGGGGGCGGCCGTCCCTGTTACTGCAGGCTCTGCAGGTACGCCACGATGTAGGGAATCTCCTCGTCCTTGAGATTCAGGTTCGGCATCTTGGACCCCGGCTTCACGCCTGGCGGGTCGTGCAGCCACGTGGCGAGGCTCTTCGCGTCGTTGGGCAGGATGCCGGCGGCCAGCGTGCGGCGCCGCGCGAAGTGCGTCAGGTTGGGCCCGGCGATCCCCGCCATGGGCGTGCCCTTGATGGTGTGGCACCCGGCGCAGGCGCCCTGCGTGACCAGCCGCTTGCCCGTGGCGATGGACGAGTCGGTGGGCTCCACCGCGGGGCGCGCCTCGTTGGCGAGCCACGCGTTGAACTCGGCCGGCGTCTGCGCGATCATGCGCATGCGCATGAGGGCGTGCGAGTCACCGCAGAACTCCGCGCACTGGCCCATGTAGATGCCGGGCGCCTCGGGCGTGAAGACCAGGTGGTTCACGCGGTTGGTGATCAGGTCGCGCTTGCCGCCCATCTGCGGCACCCAGAACGAGTGCAGCACGTTGTCCGAATGCAGCCGAAGCGCCACCTGCCGGCCCACGGGCACGTGGATCTCGTTGGCCGTGTAGACGGTGTCGTTGCCCACGGCGTACTTGAACTGCCACCACCACTGCTTGCCCACCACGTCGATGGTCAGCGCGTCCGCGCGCGGCGTGGGCTGGGTGGAGAAGATGGCCTTCACGGTCGGCACGGCGATGATCGCCACGATGACCGCGGGGATCAGCGTCCAGGTCAGCTCCAGCGTGGTGTTGCCATGGATCTGCTGCGGCTCGGGCGCACCCGGGCGGTACCGGAAGCGCAGGAGGATGTACGCCATGACCGCGAACGTCAGGAGGCCGACGCCGATCCCCAGCTTCAGGGTCAGGAAGTACAGGTCGTCCTGGATACGCGCCATGTCGCTGGCCGGCACCATGGTCGTCTGCGGGTACTCCTTCAGGTGGTCGGTGCCGCGCGCGCAGGCGGACAGGATCGGAAGGACAGCCAGCGACGCCCACATGGCGGCCGCGCGGATGCGGGGGAGGATCGCCCGGCCCGGGGTGCCG
>DASRQW010000010.1 GCA_035696245.1 Longimicrobiaceae bacterium
GTCCACGAGAGTCGTGAGAACGCGTTCCGTCGCCGACCAATCCAACGGCATGACGTGCACGGCGTTCTGGCCGCGGGTCACACCCGTCGGCTCCTTCGCATCACTTTCCACGGAATCCCTCGCTCCGGTCCGGGCGCGCCAAGCGCGCCGCATGAGTTGTCAAACGTGAGGGTAAGATAGCCGGGCGCGGATACGTGGGGTATATCTCAGCCCACTGGCCGTTCGTTCGCGCCGCGGTGCGGGGGAAAGGCGATGCCCGATGCCGATCGCGGGATCAGCTTGTGTCGACCGCTGACGGGAGGAGCGCGTGAACGTCGCCGTGCAGCTCGAGCCACACCCCGGGGCAGTGCCCTCGGTCCGGTACCGGTGGGATGCGGACACCGACATCCTCACGGCCCGGCTCGAAGGGGACGACGAGGGCACCGGCGGGTCGGGGTCGGTGGATCTCGAGGGGGCCGACGGCTCCTGGCTCATCCTCGACGTCGCACGAGGGCACATCAGCGGGGTGGAGGTCGCCGTCTGGCCGGACGTTCGCAAGCGGCCGGCCCTCGAGCCCCCATCGGAGGTCGAGGAGGGACGACTCGCCGTCCCCTCGCGCCCCTCGTCTCCCGGCGTCGCCGCCTTGGAGGTGGAGACCCATCTGCGGGCGGAGTCGGACGATGCCGAGGCGGTGATTTACTTTCGAGTGGGCTCCACTCGGCCGGCGCGCACGGTCCGGCTCGCCCGGGACCTCCTCATCGAGCTGGATCCGCAGCAGCGCATCGCCGGCCTCTGGCTGCTCAACGTTCCCCCCTTTCCCTCTACCGGACCCCTTCCGTGATCACGACGATCGTCCTCATCAGGGCCGAGCCAGCGTCCATCCCCGCCACCGCGCAGTTCCTCGCGGAGATCGACGGAGTGACCGACGTGTATTCGGTCAGCGGCGACTGGGACCTGGTGGCCATCGTGAAGGTGGCCGAGTACGACCAGATCGCGAAGGTCGTGACGGAGTCCTTTCCCAAGGTGCCGGGGCTTCAGCGCACGCAGACGCTCACGGCCTTTCGTGCCTACTCCAAGAAGGACCTTCAGCAGGCCTGGGACATCGGGGTGGAGTAGCTGTCAGCTCGTCCCGCGGCCTGGCAGCCCCAGAGGGCCGCTATGGTCAGCGGGGGGGTCGCCGCACCAGCTCGTGGCGCTGCGGGCGGTCTCCTTCCAGCGTCCGCCGGTGTATTGAAAGATCAGCAGAGCGCTTTCACCACTATCGCGCCATCCTTCGAGCACTATCTCGTCAACTCCGTCACCATCGAGGTCCAGATGGTCGATGAACCGGCGGAGCTCGGGGGCGGAGTCGCGTGCGACGTACAGCATCGATGGCGAATAGCCCGTCGCGCTGGAATCTCCCAGGACGAACAGCTGATGGACTCCGCGTGCCGAGCCATGGTCGCGCTCCATGTAGGATCCCACCAGCGTGGGGCTGGTCGTGGCGCCCGTCCGGATAGCCAGCACCGTCATGTCCAGGTCGCCCCG
>DASRQW010000011.1 GCA_035696245.1 Longimicrobiaceae bacterium
AGCTGGCGGAGGAAGCCGCCCGTGCGGTCGCGCGTCGTCCCGTACAGCGCGCGGTTGACGTAGCTCGTGTCGCCCATCGCGTAGCCGATCATCCCCACCGCCGCCACCGCCCAGGTGCCGT
Organism: Longimicrobiaceae bacterium; assembly: GCA_035696245.1. Taxonomy (NCBI): domain Bacteria; kingdom Pseudomonadati; phylum Gemmatimonadota; class Longimicrobiia; order Longimicrobiales; family Longimicrobiaceae; species Longimicrobiaceae bacterium. The sequence goes on from DASRQW010000011.1 coordinate 122, forward strand.
GGTTGTGGATGCGGTCGAACTCCTTGGCCTGGTTCACCGAGAGCCAGTCGGCCATGGGATGGAAGACGTTGCGCTCGTACCGCGCGCGCTGCTCGGGCGTGAGGAAGTCGTAGACGCAGTCGTACGCGATGGCGGCGCCCACCAGCCAGTTCGCCTCGTTCAGCGACTGGTGGAAGAGCTTGCCGGGCGCCTGGTCGTGCGCCAGGGGATGCGCGGGCAGCGTGGGATAGAGAACGGCGTACTTGTCCAGCATGTCACGGACGAAGCGGGCGTACTTCTCGTCTCCCGTGATCTGGTAGAGCTGCCCGGCGAGCTGCATCTCGCGGTAGTTCTGCTTGTGGCGCTCGTGCGCGTAGCCGCCCGCCTCGCCCGGCTGCGGCGTGTCGATGGGCTTCGCGATGGCGGCGTCCACCACCTGCCGCGCGTCGGCCAGCGAGCGGTCGAGAAGGGGATACCGCCCGGCGGACGCGCGGATCTCCGCCGCCTCCTGCCGGGTGAGGAAGAGGCTGGGGTGCTGCCGCGCCTGCGCCCCGGCCGGCCGGGCGAGCATGCCCAGCGCGGCGGCGGAAGCCAGGAGACGTGCGATGCGTGCCATTCGTTCTCTCTGCGGTCGTGAACGATTCTGCCGCATCTCCACTCGTCGGACGTCGTCGTGTGGACGCCGTCGGATGAAGGAGATGCGCGGTGTGGATTACCGTCCCGCGGCGGGGTCCGGGTACAGCAAGGCCGAGCGGTCGCGTGCGACGTCGGCGGACGGCAGCTTGGCGATGTAGGCGCCGAGGCTCGGGTCGCCGATCGCGGTCCGGCCGCGGCGGAGATGGATGAGCAGCGTCTCGACCGGATCGACGCCCGTGATCTGGTCGCCCGGCCACTTGAGCGACGCGTCCACGTACGGCGCGAGGTGGCCGATGGCGCGGGCGAGGCTGCCGCCCTGCGGCGCCTGGTAGTGCCACAGGTCCACGCCCACGTGCCGCCCCATCTCGGCCAGGCGGGAGAGGGCCTCGACGTTGAAGGCGCTGTAGTGCAGCGAGCGGGTGCGCTCCATCTCGATGGGCTGCGTGCCATCCGCCGTGATCTGCCAGCCGATTTGCTCGCGGGCGCCGGACGCGATCTGCCGCGCGAGCGCCGTGTCGCCGGTGAAGAGGGCGAGCTCGCCCGTCTGCGCGGCGTACCACGAGCCGTGGTTGTTGCGGGCCGCGCGCTCGTGCTGCCCGTTGGGGCTGTCCCGCAGCCACTTGAGGTACGCGGCGAACCAGTCGTGCATCCCCCGCTGGTCCGCATCCGTCCACGCGCGCGAGCCTTCCAGCAGGCCGATGGCGTCGGCCGTCTCGATGAACCAGCGCGTGTCCACGATGCCGCTTCCCCGCTCCGCCGGGTTCCCGCGCACCGCCTGGGCGAAGCGGAGATGCGGGTTCATCCGCGTCGCCGGGTCCAGGAACCACGCGCGGACCTGGCGCGCGGCGCGCTCAGCGTACGCCTCGTTGCCGCTCAGGTAATACGCGAGCGCCAGCGTGCTCACGTTGTCGCCCATCGCCGCCACGCGCGGCTGGTCGAGGTCCTGCTTGCTCTCGGGGTTCGTCTCCCCGTCGCGGCGGATGTACGGCAGGCCGTCCGGCTTGCTCGGGTCGGGCCACCAGTACGGGCTCAGCGAGTAGTAGTCGTGCCGGTCGCCGCTGGGGGGCAGCAGCGTGTGCTTGTCGGTGACGGCCACGATGGGCGCCTGCATCGCCTTGTCCGCATCCTTCAGCAGCTTTTCGTACGCCGGGCGCACGGACGCGTCCGAAGATGCGATGCGCGCCTTGGCCTGGCGCAGCGCCTCCGGGCGCAGGGCGAAGACGCGCGGAGACGGGACGGCGGATACGGAAACTGCCGGGCGCACCTGGGCGCACGCGGCGCCCGAGGCGAGCGAGACGGCCAGCGGGAGCGCGGCGAGCCACGCGGCGGAACGGGTTCGGGGCATCGGGGTGTGGTCTGCCAGGGCACGGGGAGCGGCG
>DASRQW010000012.1 GCA_035696245.1 Longimicrobiaceae bacterium
TCTCCTTTCTCCTTCTTCTCCGGACGCGCGGCCGGGCGGCGGGCTTCCCGCTCCCGCGCCGCAGGCGGTCCGGGCCGCGAGACGGCCAGGTGCCCGCGGGCACCTCACGATCCACATTCTTCGGCGCAGCAGACCATGAAAATCGGAGCACGCCCCCTTCTCGTCCTGCATGGCGACGAGCATTTCCGCGAGCGGGTTCGCAAGGTGGCCGGCCGCGAGTACACCTTCCAGTCGGTGCCCGACTGGCCGTCGCTGGAAGAGGCGGTGCGCGAGTCTCCGCCGTCCGCCCTGGTGGTGGTGAACCCGTACGAGGAGAGCAACGGCCGCGTGGGCCCCTCGCCCTCGCTGCGGTCCCTGCTGGTGGAGTTCCCCTCCACGGCCGTCTTCGCCGCCATGGAGGTCACGCCGGAGCGCTTCGACGACCTCCGCACGCTGGGCAAGTGGGGCGTGGTGCAGGTGATCTCCATCACGCACGACGACACGCCGCCGGCGCTGGTGCAGCGCTTCCGCTCGTCGCAGGGGCGCCCGCTCAAGGCGCTGCTGGAGCAGGTGCTGCCGCCGGACACCCCCGGCCGCGCCCGCGCCATCGTGGACTCGGCCGCCGAGGTGGTGGCGGTGGGCGGCCACGGCCGCGACCTGGCCCGCACGCTCCACCTGTCGCGCCGCACGCTGCTGCGCTGGTGCGAGCGCGCGGAGCTGCCGCCGCCGCGCAAGCTGCTGGCGTGGATGCGCATCCTGCTGGCCGCCGAGCTGCTGGACGACCCGGGCCGCACGGTGCTTAGCGTGGCGCACGCCTGCGGCTACTCGTCGGACAGCGGCCTGCGCCGCGTGACGCAGAAGTTCGTGGGCAGCAGCCCCACCGAGCTGCGCCGCCGCGGCGCGTTCGCCCGGTCGTCCAAGTCGTTCCTGGAGGTACTGGCGAAGTACCGCAAGCCGTCGTCGTTCTAACCGGCTGCACGGTCGCACCGCGAGAGGCGGAGATCCCTGCGATCTCCGCCTCTCGCGTTTTCGGCAGATGCCGCGCATCTTCCCTCCGCCGTTCCAGGACGATCCATCCGTGTTCCCCGATCCGTCCCGAGGACGCGCATCTGCCCCGCATCTCCCGTAGCCGCTCCCGAACTCCCCCGGTGCCAATGGACGTGGTCTTCCCTTCGATCTTCCGGCGCTACCTGGCATCGGCCGTAGACGGGCTGGTGGTGCTCGCGCTGGTGCTCGCCGTCGTCTATGCGGTGCAGGGCGACGGCGCGCTCGGCGTGCTGCGCGTGGCGCTCCTGCTGGTCGTGGTGTTCGGGTACGAGCCGCTGCTCACCAGCCGCGGGTGCACGGCGGGGCAGTGGCTGATGGGCTTCCGCGTGCGGCGTGACGCGAAGCCGGCGGAGCGCATCGGAGTGGCGGCGGCCCTCGTGCGGTACGTGGTGAAGGGCGTGCTGGGCTTCTTCTCGTTCTTCGCCATCTCGTTCACCCGCAGGCGACGCGCGCTGCACGACATGGCCGCGGGCTCCGTGGCGGTGGACGTGCGCTCGTGAGGGCGAAGATGCGGCTGCCGGCTGCGGGGCTGTGCGGCCTGCTCGCCATCCCGGCGGCGCTCGCGGCGCAGGAGGCCGACCCGCACGAGGTGCAGCCGGAGCGGCCTACCGTGGCGACGCACGCGGGAACGGTGGCGACCGGCTGGGTGGAGCTGGAGACGGGCGTGGAGGCGGACCGGTTCGCGGGCGGCGGACGGCAGCTCGAGACGCCCACGAACCTGAAGATCGGCCTCGCGAAGCGCGTGCAGCTGAACCTGTCCGGCACGTGGCTGCGCCTGTCCGGCGGCGGCGCGGCGGCGGAGTCGGGTGTGGGCGACGTGGCGGTGGGAGTGAAGTGGCGGCTGCTGGACGGCGCTCCGGTGCTGGGCGACTTCGCGGTGCTGCCGTCGGTGAAGCTGCCCGCGGGCTCGGCTTCGCGGGGGACGGGCACGGGGACGACGGACGCGAACCTGCTGCTCATCTCCAGCCACCAGCTCGGCCGTGTCGCGATGGACCTGAACGCGGGATACACGCGGCGCGGCGGAGACGGGACCGTAGCCCCGAAGTCGTCCACCGTGTGGGCGGCATCGTTCGGGTCGCAGCTGGTGGGGCCGCTCGGGATGGTGGCGGAGGTGTTCGGCTACCCCGGCACGTCGGGGCCTGCGGGCTCCGGCCCGGCGGAAGGGCTGATCGTCGGGCCCACGTTCAAGCCGCGGCCGTGGCTCGTCATCGACGCGGGCGTGATGCGCAGGCTGGACGGCGAGGGGCCGAACGCCGTCTACGCGGGCCTCGTCTACAACGTCGGCCGGCTGCCGGTTCGCGGGGCCGCGCCTCCGCTCGCCCGCACCGCATCGGCCAGCGGGAGGCTGCGCGCTGCGCCCTGACGCGTCGAACGAGGCCGCGCGACGCCGCATCTCCGGGACGGATTTCAGGAGATGCGTGGCGGGTCGGCATCGCACGGTTCGGAAGAGGGCGGAGGATGCGCATCTTCGACCGAATCGACTGCTTCTCGGGCGATATCGGGCTGCTGCGCATCTACCGAACAACCCGTCGTTGGCCCGGCGCGAGACAGGATGCGGGGCGCGATGTTTGCCGCGGGCGGGGCGGGGAGGTAGGTTCGGCGCACGCGGTCCGAGCGGGGCGCGGCGAACACAGGCACGGGAGAGCGACGTGAGCGACGAGCAGATGACGAAGACGGCCTCGGGCCTCCAGTACCGCGACGAGGCGGCAGGCAGCGGCCCCGCGGCCAAGGCGGGCGACAACGTGCAGGTGCACTACACGGGCACGCTGGAGAACGGCAAGAAGTTCGACAGCAGCCGCGACCGCGGGCAGCCGTTCGAGTTCCCGCTGGGCGCCGGCCGCGTGATCCGCGGGTGGGACGAGGGCGTGGCGGGCATGCAGGTGGGCGGCAAGCGGAAGCTGGTGATCCCCGCCGAGCTGGGCTACGGCTCTCGCGCGATGGGGCCCATCCCCGCCAACTCGGTGCTGCACTTCGACGTGGAGCTGCTCGGCATCGGCTGAGCCGCACTGCAGGGCGGAGATGTACCAAGGGCCGGAGATCGCGCGATCTCCGGCCCTTGTTGCTCGGCGGACGTGATTCCGGCAAGCGTGTCAGCGCATCCTCATCCACACGCCGCCCGCGATGGAGAGCACCAGCACGACGAGGGCGATGGTGAAGAAGGCGACCACGCCGCGGCGCAGCGGCCCGCCTTTCCGCGGGCGTGCGGCCCAGCCCAGCTCGCGCACGGGGCCGCCCATGGGCACGCCGAGCGCCCAGACCGTGACGGCCGCCATCTGCAGGCGCTGCGCCGTGGTGGGATGTGCGCCCGCCATCGCCGCGCCGAGGGAGCCCAGGAAGACCAGCGCGGCGGCGAGGAGCACCAGCAGCCCGGGGCGCCCCCACCGCTGGTGCACGACCACGGCGGCGGCGGAGAAGGGGACGCCGAACATCACGTAGACGACGAGGACGGAGAGGAAGAACACGCCCACGGCGCGAGGATCGGATGGCATTGGATGGCGTGAGGGCGGATGGATGCGCGGCGGGCGAGCCGTTCGGGAGAGACGGCTCGCCCCGCCCGGCTACTGCTTGCAGGTGCCGTGCAGGTCCGGCAGCGGATGGTCGCGGACGATGCGGTGGTCGCGGTCGGCGACGGCCAGCGCCACGTCGCGCACGAAGCTCCCCACCAGCGCCATGTGGTCGTAGTCGATGTACTGCGGCTCGTCGGTCACCTCGTGGTAGTCGCGGTGGTAGCCGAGCGAGAAGAAGGTGATGGGGATGCCGTAGCGCGCGTACATGTAGTGGTCGCTGCGGCAGTAGCGGTTGTACGGGTGCCCCGGCGCGTCGAACTGGTAGTCCAGCGCCATGGGCTGCGCGCGGTGCACGTTCAGCGTGTCGATGATGTCGCCCAGCTCGGTGGAGAGCCGCCGCGACCCGATGATCTCCAGCGAGCGCGGCCCGCCGCCGGAGATGTCCTCCGCGCGGCCGCGGCCCACCATGTCCATGTTGAGCTGCGCCACGATCGAGTCGCGCGGCACCGTGGGATGGTCGGTGAAGTGCTGCGAGCCGTACAGCCCCAGCTCCTCGCCCGTGTGCCAGACGAAGAGGATGGAGCGCCGCGGCTTGCGAGGCGCCGACGCGAGCGCCTGCGCGATCTCCATCACCGTCACGGTGCCCGAGCCGTCGTCGTCCGCGCCGTTGTAGATGGAGTCGCGGCGTGGGGCGTGGGCGCGGTGCAGCGAGTCCTGCAGCACGGCGATGCGCGCCGCCTGGGCCGGCGTAGGCGCGGAGTCGTCCGCGTTGCCGCCGTCCGGGCGCATCACCCAGTCGTACGCGCGCAGCGAGTCGTGGTCCACCGCCTCGTCCGCCAGGCCCAGGTGGTCGTTGTGCGCGCCGATGGCCACGTACTCCCCGCGCACCGCCGGGTCGCGCCCGCGGAGGACGGCGACCACGTTGCGCGCAGGCGCCTCGGTGGGGAAGTCGCCGAAGCGGACGGAGGCAGCCACGGTCTTCCCCGCGGCACCCGGGCGGAGGCCGGCGAGCGGGGCGCCCAGCAGCCGCTCCGCCGCCGTGTTCGACACCAGCATCCCCAGCGGCGCCGCGGCGGACGAGTCTTCCGGCTCCACGAGCGCGGTCTGCGGCTGGTTGATGTAGTCCATCAGCCCGCCGGGCGCGACCTCCAGCGCGGCGATGGCGACGCCGGCGGCGCGCGGCCAGCGGTCCAGCCCGCCGTTGCCCCAGAAGCGCGGGTTCGGCTGGCCGTTCGCGCCGAGTGGGGGAAGGACGACCACGAGCTTGCCCGCAGCCTGCTCCGGCGTGATCGTCTCGCCGCCCAGCCTGCCGCCGAAGACGACGGGCACGGCCGCGCCCTGCATCGCCCGGCCGAAGGGGAAGTATCCGGATAGCGCGGGGATGGGCACGTACTCGGTCCCCAGCGCCAGTGGGGCGCCGTCGACCCGGAGCGCGCCGGCGGGGTCGAGCCGCCGGTTGAGGATGGGCACAGTCTGGAAGAACGTGCCGTTCTCGCCCGCGGGCTCCAGACCCATGGCCCGCGCCTGGGCGGCGATGTACTGCGTCACCTTGAAGTTGCCCACGGAGCCCGCGCGGCGCCCCATCATGCTGTCGTCGGCGATGATGTAGAGGCGCGTCATCAGGTCGCCGGGGGTGATGGCGGCCACGGTGGGGCGCGGCGCGTGCTTCAGCGGCAGCTCGCGCGGCGCCTGCGCGCTTGCGGACGCGGCGGCGAGCACGGCCGCCAGGCCCGCGAGTGCGGGCGGGAAGACTCGGTTCAGGGCCACGGAACGGCTCCGGAGCGGAAGGGTGCACGGCGGGAGACAGCGGAAGATACGCTCCCGCCGCCCGCCCGCAAAACGATGTCCTCGCCCCGTCGGCCGACGGGGTGGACCGGTGAACGACGAGCCCAGGTATCGACCCTGCGGCGGAGCCGGACGTGCAGACCGATGCGGCCGATGCACATCCATCGATACCGCACGTGCTGGTGCGTTGTATCGTACGCAGCACGGCTGCGATGATCGTTGCCCATCGTCGGGATCAGTGCCTAGATTATGGACTCCAAGCGCGCGCATCTCCGTCCCGGCTCGCCGTCCCCGCTCGTGCGTGGAGCACCACCATGAACGGCTTCGCATCTCCCGTCCTTTCCCTGCTCGCCGCCGCCGTCCTCGGGATCGCGGCCGCGTCGCGCGCCACCCGTTCTCCCGCGGCGGACGAGCCGTCCACCCCGGCTTCGGTAGATGCGGCGCAGGGCGGGCCGTCGGGCACGCTGGTGGTGCTGAACAAGGACGAGAGCACGGCGTGGCTGATCGACGCCGCCACGGGCGAGGCGCGCGCGAAGCTGGCGACGGGCGCCCACCCGCACGAGGTGGCCGTGTCGCCAGACGGGCGGCGGGCGCTGGTGGCGAACTACGGCTTGCGCTCCACGCCCGGCCACACGCTCAGCGTGATCGACCTTGCGGCGAAGCGTGTGGTTGCGACCATCGACCTGGGCGCCAACCGCCTGCCGCACGGGGTCGCGTGGCTGCCGGACGGGCGCCGCGCGGTGGTGACGGCGGAGATGGACCGCGCGGTCGTGCTGGTGGACGTGGACTCGGGGCGCGTGGCGGCCGCCATCCCCACCGGCCACGACGGCTCGCACATGCTGGCCGTGCAGGCGGACGGGCGCCGCGTGTACACCGTGAACGGCGGCGACGGCACCGCCACGGCAATCGACCTGGAGCGGCGCGTGGTCGCGGGCACGGGCACGGCCGGCGAGGGCGCGGAGGGCGTCGCGCTGTCGCCGGACGGGCGCGAGCTGTGGGTGGGCAACCGCGACGACAACACGGTGACGGTGATCGACACGCGTACGATGACGGCGGTCGCCACGCTGCCGTCCGCGCGGACGCCGTTCCGCGTCGCGTTCACGCCGGACGGGCGGCGCGCAGTGGTGGCCAACCCCGCTTCCGGCGAGCTGCGCGTGTTCGACGCGGCGGCACGCCGGCTGGAGCGTGCGATCGTGACCGGCGTGCGCGGCAGGCGCGGGTCGCCGCTGGGCATCGCCGTCTCGCGCGACGGGGCGTACGTATTCGCCACGCACGGGACGCTCTCCGCCGTGACCGTCGCGTCGCTGGCCACCGGCGAGGCGGTAGCCAGCTACTCGACAGGCTCCGGGCCGGACGGCATCGCCTTCTCTCCGCTGGTCATCCCTGAGCGCGCGGGCCGGACGGCGTGCCCGAGCGAATCCCCATCTCGATGCAGCCGCGGGCCTTGCAGTTCTGGCCGAAGCAGAATCTCAGGAGAAGCGGAACACGGCTGGTCCGCACGGTTAAGACTTGCGGTGCCTGTCGCCTCGGTGGCGGCGGCTGACCGGATTGGCGCGTATCTGGCGTCGGGTGGCGAGTTTCTTGACAACTTCGCCCGCTCGTCCTAACTCATCCGCTGGGGCACGGGCGCTCCCCGGGCATGGGCCGGCTTCACCGCCGCGCCGCCGCCCGGCCCGACACGCAACGTATGCCCGCCGTTCCCGCCGGCGGGTTTTCTGTCTATCTCCCGAGGATTCGCACTATGAGCGCGGCGGCTATTTTCGTTGATGGCGGTTATTTCGACCGGGTTTCGCGCGACTGCGGCTCGCCGCGGATCGACTTCGGCAAGCTGGCGTCCGAGCTGTCCAAGCCGAACGACCTGCTGCGGACCTACTACTATCACTGCCTTCCGTACCAGAGCCCGGTTCCCACGCCCGAGGAGATCGAGCGGCACACGGGCAAGCAGCGCTTCTTCAGCGCGCTCAACCGCCTGAACCGCTTCGAGGTGCGCGAGGGCAAGCTGGAGTTCCGCGGGGTCGACAAGGACACGATGAAGCCCATCTTCGAGCAGAAGCGGGTGGACATCTACCTGGGCGTGGACCTGGTGCTGCTGGCGGTGAAGCAGCGCATCTCCCGTGCGATCCTGATCACGGGCGACAGCGACTTCCTGCCCGCCGTGCGCGCCGCCAAGAACGAGGGCGTGCTGATCCACCTGTATCACGGCGCCGGCCCGCAGCAGCCCCACCGCGACCTGTGGGAAGAGGCCGACGAACGCACCGTCATCACCCCGGACCTGCTCAACCACTTCCTGCTGCTCTGAGCCGCATCCACCTCGACCGGACGACCGGCGGAGGTGGTTCGATAGATGAAGATCGGTAGATGCGAAGCGGGGCACGCGCACAGACTGCGCGTGCCCTGCTTTTCGTCGTGCGCCGAGGTTACTGCGGGACTTCCGCGCGATTCCCGGACGACATGGAGACGGCTTCGCATCTCCCGCCTACGATGCGGGTCTGCGGCGGCGTGCGGAACTCGCAGGTGGACATGACGCCGTTGGCGCGGTTGTACGCCTCGTCGGCGGCGCGCAGGCGGCCGAGCACGCGGAAGAGCGCGACCGTGTCCGTGCGCGCGGCGCAGTACACGACGTACGTGCGCGGCCCGCCGCACGCGCGCAGGCCAGCCGGCGCGGCGCGGCACTGATCGGCGCCCTCGCAGCCGTCCGTGTGCGCGAGGGCCCGTGCCTCCGCCTCCAGCCGCCGCGCGGCCGCGTCTGGCGAGGCGTCCGCGCGCGGCGTGGTGTCGGACGCGGCGGCGCTGGACGTGGCGGGGCCGCTCGCCGGGCCGGGTGCGTCGGGGCCGCGCGCCCCTCCGGCCGCATCCGGGGCGCCCGCGGTCGAGGGCGGCGGCGTTGCTGCGTCGGCCGACGTCGTGCCGGCGCGCTCGGCGGGGCGGGGCTGCGCGCAGGCGGCGGCGAGGAGCAGCGCGGCCAGGGCGATGGGTCTCATGCGGAAGGCTCCGGTGGGGTGGGCGGTGGAGATGCACAAAGAAGCGCGGCAAGCTCCGTTCCGGCGTCTTCCGGCTGCCGCCGTAGCGGACGGGCGCCCCGGTAGCACGGCGCAGGTCGTGCAGCGGCTTTGCTACCCGCGTGGCCCGGCGATTCCCAGGCTGGGCGCGCCTTGCGGTGCGGTGATGAGAACCCCCGGGGCGGAGGCGGACGGCGGGATGAAACTGGTGATCTTCGGGCTGTCGGTCAGCTCCTCGTGGGGCAACGGGCACGCCACGCTGTGGCGCGGGCTGTGCCGCGCGCTTGCCGCCCGCGGGCACGACGTGGTCTTCTTCGAGCGCGACGTGCCGTACTACGCCGCCCATCGCGACCTGTGGGAGCTGCCGGGTGGCGAGCTGGTGCTCTATCCCGGTTGGGAAGGCGTGCTGCCCGCTGCCCGCCGCCACCTGGCCGATGCCGATGCCGCAATCGTCACCTCGTACTGCGCCGACGGTGTCGCCGCGACGGAGCTGGTCCTCTCGTCCGCCGTGCCGGTGCGGGCGTTCTACGACCTGGACACGCCGGTCACGCTCGATGCGCTGCGCAGTGGCCGGCCGGTGGAATACATCGGGCCGGACGGGCTGGCCGGGTTCGACCTCGTGCTCAGCTACACGGGCGGGGCTGCGCTGACGGAGCTGCGGACGCGGCTGGGCGCGCGGCGCGTGGCGCCGCTGTACGGCAGCGTCGACCCCGACGTCCATCGCCCGGCTGCTCCGGTGGAGCAGTTCCGCGCGGACCTCTCCTATCTGGGCACGTACGCGGCGGACCGCCAGGCGGCGCTGCAGGAGCTGCTGATCGACGCGGCGCGGGTGCTGCCGGAGCGGCGCTTCCTCATCGGCGGGGCGCTGTATCCGGCGGACTTCCCGTGGGCGCCCAACATCTTCTTCCTCCGCCACCTCTCGCCGGACCAGCATCCCGCCTTCTACTGCTCGTCGTCGCTCACGCTGAACGTGACGCGCAAGGCGATGGCGGAGATGGGCTACTGCCCGTCCGGCCGCCTGTTCGAGGCGGCGGCGTGCGGCGTCCCCATCCTGAGCGACTGGTGGGAGGGTCTGGACGCCTTCTTCACGCCGGGCGGCGAGATCCTAGTCGGCCGCACCACGGGCGACACGGTGGATGCGCTCGCGATGGATGCCGGCGAGCTGGCGCGCATCTCCCGCGCGGCGCGCGAGCGGACGCTGGACGAGCACACCGCCGCCCGCCGCGCCGCCGAGCTGGAGGACGCGCTGGAGCATGCCGCGCGCGGAGATGTGGACGAGGTGGATACGGAAGATGCGGAGCGGCGCGGGGACACCCTGGCGATGGAGGTCTGAGCGATGTGGGGAATCGTCCCGGCGGCGGGGGCCGGCAGCCGCATCCAGCCGCTGGCGTTCAGCAAGGAGCTGCTGCCCGTGGGCAGCCGGCTGGACCACGGCGTGGAGCGGCCGCGCGCGGTGAGCGAGTACCTGGTGGAGCGGATGATCCGCGGCGGTGCCGACAAGGTCTGCTTCGTGATCTCGCCGGGGAAGAGCGACATCATCCAGTACTACGGCGGCGGCATAGGCGGGGTGCACGTGTGCTACGCGGTGCAGCCCAAGCCCGCGGGCCTGTGCGACTCCATCTTCCGCGCCCTGCCGCTCATCCACCCCGACGAGCAGGTGCTTGTGGGGCTGCCGGACACCGTCTGGTTCCCCGAAGACGGCCTGGCGCGGCTGGACGACGGCGTGCTCTCGTTCCTGCTCTTCCCGGTGGAGCGGCCGGAGTTCTTCGACGCCGTCGTCACGGACGACGAGGGGCGCGTGCGCGAGATCCAGGTGAAGCAGCCGGGCGCGGAGAGCCACTGGATCTGGGGCGCCTTCAAGCTGCCCGGCTCGGTGCTGGCCGACCTGCACGACCTGTGGCAGGAGCGCGGGCGGCAGGACGAGTACATCGGCACGCTGGTGAACGCCTGGCTCGCGCGCGGCGGCGAGGCGCGCGGCGTGCGCGCGGGAGAAGCGTACGTGGACGTGGGCACGCTGCACGGCTACCGCGAGGCCATCCAGGAGCTGAGCAGGCGGCCGGTGCTGGAGGAGGACGAGGAGCTGGTGCTGCGGTAGGGAGGCCCTCACCCGGCTCGTAAAACTCGCCTGCCCTCCCCCGCAAGCGGGGGAAGGCACGGCGGTGGAGCATGCGGGGGGTTCCGCGCTCTACGAACGGCCTCCTCGCCGCTGCGCCTCTGGCGGACTCGCGTTGCGCGCTGCGGAGGGGCGGGTCGAGCAGGATCGGCGCGGGGGTGCCAAGGCCGAATGCGCCGAGATTGGATCGCGCGAAGAAGGTGCGGCAGCAGCCCGCGCAGGCGGGCTTCGCGCCGTTGTAGCCCGCGGCTTCAGCCGCTCGGGGCGATGCCGGTGCGCGGTGTTCGGGGCACCGCAATGATGCCGCCTCGTGTAGGATACATCGCCGGGAATCTACAGGCTGGGTTGATGGAAAGCGTCGACCAATCCGGGGATCTGCGCCGCGAGGGGGCGGTGGATTCCCGGTTTTGCATCTACCGAAATCGACAGAGCAGGGGACGGAAAGCGTGCCATCTACCTTGATGCGGGAACGGCGGGCGAAGCAGATGCGGGAGGAGCTGGCCGAGCCGATCGAGCCCGGCGCGGGGATGCCGTGGGTGCGCGTGGCCGAGGGCGCGCCGTACTTCGTGACGGACGATGGGGAGCCGTGGACGCCCATCGGGCAGAACGACGCGATTGCGTGGCCGGAGCTGAACGGCCTGTTCCGCCGCCGCGACCTGCCCGGCGTGGAGGCGCACCTGCGCTGGCTGAAGGCGAACGGCGTCACGTGCCTGCGGCTCATGCTGGAGTACGCGCACCGCGAGCACCGCTGGTTCGAGAAGCCCGTCGGCGTCTACCCGCCCAACATGGTGCGGCTGTGGGACGACCTGTTCGCCATGTGCGAGCGCGTGGGGATGCGCATCCTCCTGACCCCGCTGGACACGTTCTTCACCTGGGTGCGCTGGCACAAGCACCCCTACAACCGCGCCAACGGCGGGCCCTGCGCGGACCGCACGCAGCTCCTCGTGTGCCCGGACACGCGCGAGGCGGTGAAGCGGCGCCTGGCGTTCGCGACGGAGCGCTGGGGCGCCAGCGGGGCGCTGTTCGCGTGGGACCTATGGAACGAGTTCCACCCCGCGCAGGCCGACAACCGCTTCGGCGAGTTTCACGGCATCATCGCGGACCTCGGCGGTTTCCTGCGCGAGCTGGAGGTGCGGCTGCACGGCCGCGCGCACCCGCAGACGGTCTCCGTGTTCGGGCCGGAGCTGGCCTGGAAGCCGCAGCTGCGCGACCCCATCTTCCGCCACCCGGCGCTGGACTTCGCCAACAGCCACTTCTACGAGCAGGGCACGATAGACGACCCGCGCGACACGGTGCGCGCCGCCGTCAGCACGGGGCGCCTGGTGCGCGAGGCGCTGGCGGAGATCACGGACATGCGCCCGTTCTTCGACAGCGAGCACGGGCCGATCCATGCGTTCAAGGACCGGCACGTGATCCTGCCGGAGCCCTTCGACGACGAGTACTTCCGCCACATGCAGTGGGCGCACTTCGCGTCCGGCGGAGCGGGCGGCGGAATGCGCTGGCCCAACCGCCACCCGCACGTGCTGACGCGGGGGATGCGGGAGGCGCAGCGAGGCCTCGCGGGCTTCCTCCCGCTGATCGACTGGACGCGCTTCCGCCGCCGCAACCTGAACGACGAAGTGCAGGTCTCCGCTTCCGCCCTCGCCCCCTTCGCCTGCGGGGACGACGCGCAGGGGGTCGCCTGGCTCCTGCGCACCGACACCGTCGCCCGGCGCGGCGACAAGCGCCTGAAACGCGACGCGAAGCCTCTCACCGGCGTCACGCTCCGCATCCCCGGCCTCGCTCCCGCCCGCTACCTCGTCACCGCCTGGGACACGGAAACCGGCCAGCCCCGCGGCACCACCGACGCCGGCGCCACGGCCGAAGGGCTGGAGATCGCCCTTCCCCCCATCGTCACCGACATCGCGCTGGCCGTGCGGCGGGCGTGATGGCGAGTGCTGGCGGGTGAAACCGCGGCAACACCTGCGCAAAGTCCCCCTGCGGGGACTAACGGCCAGCCATCCGCCGCACCGAATTCTCCGAAGCGCGCCGAACCAACAACCCTCTCCCGCTCGCGGGGGAGGGTGCGAGCCTAAGCGAGCGGGAGGGGGCAACTCCCTCGTCCGCAAAACACCGCCCCCTCTCCCAGGCAGTTTTGGGAGAGGGGGCAGCGAGGAACGAGCGGGGGAGAGGGCCGCAGCTACGCCGAGACCGCCCCTCCCGCCGCCGACAGCTCCGCGGCCTCGCGCCGGCGGGGCTTCTCCTTGTCCTTCTTCGCGCCCACGATGCGGGCGTAGGTGGTGAGCGCCTGGGCGACCACCTGGTCCATGTTGTAGTACTTGTACGTCGCCAGCCGGCCGACGAAGTGCACGCCCGTGGTGGCATCGGCGAGCGCCTTGTAGCGCGCGTACAGCTCCGCGTTCTCGGGCC
>DASRQW010000013.1 GCA_035696245.1 Longimicrobiaceae bacterium
AATCGATCTGCATCTCCTTGGACAGGGGGTTGCCGTCCAGCGCGAGCAGCGTCCAGCTCGTGCCCGGCATCTTCAGGTTCAGGAAGGTGTTCGCGTTGAAGTTGCCGATGTGCCAGAGCTGCTTCTGGCCCTGGGGCACCGGCAGCAGCGCGCAGGTGCTGCCGTTGATGTTGAGCAGCGTGTTGCCGATCTGGAACGACATGTCGCGCACCAGCAGCGTGCGCTCCTGCACCCCGCGGTAGCGCGGGAAGTAGGTGAGGATGCTGCCGACCATCAGCGCGCCGCTCAGCCCGCCCGCCACCTGGCTGCCGGTGCTGCCGTGCGGGTGCGGGTGATACCAGAACATGCCCTGGGTGTGGATGGCGGGCACCAGGAAGTCGTACTGCCGCGCCGGGCCCCCGGTGGGGATGTGCACGTTGGTCACGTTGTCGCCGCCTTCGGGGCGCGGCGTGACCACCAGGCCGTGGTAGTGCTGGTTGGTGTCCGCAACCTTGTCGGCCGCCTGCCACGCGGTGGCCCGCATGGCGTTCACCACCTGCAGGTCCATGCGCTGGCCCGGCTGCATGACCAGGGACGGGGCCACGAAGCTGCCGTTGTACACGTTGGTGACGAAGGTGCTGTCGCCGATGGTGTAGCGCACGGGGGCCATCCGCAGCGTGGCGCCGTGCACCGGCAGCCGCGCGGGGTCCTGCACCGTGCGGCAGCCCTGCTGCGCCGCGAGCGGGTGCGCGGCGAGCGCGGCGGCCGCCAGCACGCCGGCGAGCCGCGGGATCCTGATGTGGGGCATGTGTCTCCGGTGGACCGAAAGGTGTGGTGCCGCGGGGAGCTGCCGAAGGGACCGGCAGTGCCGCAGCGGCGCCGCATGGGGAATCGCGGCGTGTGCCCGGCGAGGAGCCGGCCCGGCAATATACGTCCTGAACCGTAAGCTGCAACGGAGACGCGTACCAGCTTCCGCAAATGGACGGGAATCACGGAAAGGCGGACGGCCGGCGGGATCTCCCCCGCCGGCCGTTTGCCGTGCATCTCACTGCTGTTCATCTACCGCGGATCGTGCAGGGTCGATGACCGCGGTCGATGCATCTACGGTAGATGTACTTCCGTCGATCATCCACGGTTGATCAACTGCCGCCGACCATCTCCTGATGATGATCTTCCGTCGATGATCGGTCGCTCGTCATCTACCGACGACGATCCGCGTTCGACGCCACCCGATCATCCACCGTCGATCATCACCGTCGATCATCCGGCGTCGGCCGAAAGGCTGAGGATGAAGCTTCAGCCTCCTCCGCCGCCGATCACACCGCCGCCGGGGATGCCGGGCTCGGTCATCTCGCGGACGTTCAGCACCTCGTCGAGCTGCTCGGCCGACAGGAGGCCGCGGCGCTTCACGACGTCGCGCACGCTCTCGAAGTTCTTGGCGGATTCCTTGGCGACGGAGGCCGCCTCGTCGTAGCCGATGTACGCGTTGAGCGCGGTGGCGATGGCCGGGTTCTTCTCCAGCAGCTCGCGGCAGCGGTCGCGGTTGGCGCCGATGCCGTTCACCGCGTTGGTGCGGAAGGCGTCGCAGCCGCGAGCCAGGATGTCTACCGACTGGAGGAAGTTGTGCGCCATCACCGGCATCATCACGTTCAGCTCGAAGTTGCCGTGCTGGCCCGCCACGGTCACCGCCACGTGGTTCCCCATGACCTGGGCGCACAGCATCATCATCGCCTCGCTCATCACCGGGTTCACCTTCCCCGGCATGATGGACGAGCCCGGCTGGATGGCCGGCAGCGTGATCTCGGCCAGGCCCGACGTGGGCCCGCTCGCCAGCCAGCGGACGTCGTTCGCGATCTTGAGCAGCGACACCGCCAGCGTGTTCAGCGCGCCCGACGCGGAGACGTACGCGTCCTTGGCCCCCTGCGCCTCGAAGTGGTTCTCGGCCTCGCGGAACGCCAACCCGGTGAGGCGGGAGATGTTCTCGATGGTCTTCGCGGGAAAGCCGGGGACGGCGTTGGTGCCGGTGCCCACCGCGGTGCCGCCCAGCGCAAGCTCGGCCAGCTCCTCGCTGGCGTTGCGCAGGCGGCGGATGCCGTGGTCCACCTGGCTCGCGTAGCCGCCGAACTCCTGGCCCAGGCGCACGGGCGTGGCGTCCATGAGGTGCGTGCGGCCGCTCTTCACCACGTCGTCGAACTCCTCGGCCTTGGCGAGCAGCGCGTCGCGCAGCCGCTCCAGCGCGGGGATCAGGTCGTCGTGGATGGCGACGCGGGCGGCCACGTGCATGGCCGTGGGGATCACGTCGTTGGAGCTCTGCCCCATGTTGACGTGGTCGTTGGGGTGCACCGCCTTGGCGCCCTCGCCCCGGAGCTGCGCGGCGCGGTGGGCGATGACCTCGTTCGCGTTCATGTTGCTGCTGGTGCCGCTGCCCGTCTGGAAGACGTCGAGCACGAAGTGCGCGTCCAGCGCGCCACTCACCACCTCGTCCGCGGCGCGCTCGATGGCGTCCGCGGCGCCCGCGTCCAGCAGCCCCATCTCGCGATTGGCCTGGGCGGCGGCCCTCTTCACGGTGCCCAGCGCGGCCACGAACCGCCGCGGAAAACGAAGGCCGCTGATGGGGAAGTTCTCCACCGCGCGCTGCGTCTGCGCGCCGTACAGCGCGTCGGCCGGCACCTGCATCTCGCCCAGCGAGTCCTTCTCGGTACGGAAGCCGCCAGTTGCGTTATCGGACATGGGGATGATCCTCGGGTCGGTTCTCTGGAGTCGGTTCCTTCGCGCCCGTGCGTGCCCGCACCCCGCGCGAGAAGCCCGTCAAGATGGCGGGCGGGACCGCGCCGCGAAAGACCGCGGGATCGTCCCGCCCTCCGGCCCGCGAGCCGCGCGGCACACGCCCGCGAAAAGTGAGGGCAGGCGCATGACCTTGCGGTGCAACGGGTTGAGAGCAGCACCACAGGAGGTTGAGGGCGACCGGCTAACGTGGAGGGACCGGACGGGGATGCCGTATGGCGCTCTGCCATCGTCCCCGCCGCCCAACCAGGAGGCGCCCCCACATGCCGACCGATCCCATCGTGTTCAAGCCCAGGCTCAAGATCAACGCCCACGACCTGCGCCGCGCCGCCGACGCCGCCGAGAGCATCCGCGGGCCCGAGGGCAAGCCGATGTACGTGGCCGCCAGCGCCGAGGGAGGGCTGGAGATCTACTCGGAGCCGCCGGAAGGCGGATACCTGTTCGAGGTGGACACGTTCGAGCAGGGGGTGGGCAGGCCGCACCCCACGGCGGTGATCGTCGTCGACTGCCATGGCCAGACCATGGACCTGGCGCACGGCTACGACGCGGTGTTCTGGAGTGAGGCGGCGGTGGAGAAGTTCCTGCTCCCGTACTACGCCTCCAAGTCCATGTGGGACGCGGCCGCCGCGCTCAAGAACCTCTCGCAGAAGTGGTACGGCAAGGTCCCCGACGACGGAGACGACGACGGCGACGACGCCACGCCCGTGGACGGCGCCACGCTTCCGTTCGCCGTGGCCCACATGCCGGATTCCGAGTACCAGATGCAGTCGCCCAACTCGTCCATCCACGTGCTGTGGTCCGACGGGAACGGGGTCATCGCGACGCCGGTGCCGGAGCCTGTTCCCTCGCCGGCGCTGGCTGCCGTGGCAACTGCGTGAGCAGGGGGTCGCGGGCGGCGAACGGCCGCAGGGCCGGCCGCCGCGCGAAGCTCCACCGGAGCAGCGCGCGGGCCGCGCCGGCCTCACCCAGCCGCAGCCGCACCACGGCTTCGTCGTACGCGAGCGAAACCCGCAGGTCCGGGTCCGTCCCCGCGGCGCCGCGGGCGCGGGCGAGGAGGGCCCGTGCCGCGTCCGCATCGCCCTCCCGGGCGGCGACCGCGGCGGCCACCGCCAGCCGGAACGCAGGGCTGTACGGCCGGCCCTGCCGGCGGGCGCGCTCCGGAGGGTCCAGCCGGTCCAGCTCGGCCAGCAGCGCCAGGGCTTCGTCGAGACGCCCCGGACGCGAGGGGTCGGCGCGCAGCAGGGTGAGCCGGCACTCCACGAACCGCCAGTCCGCGGGGAAGCGGCGGTGCGCCTCGGCGCACAGGCTGCGCGCCTGCGGGTAGTCGGCCGCGTACAGGGCGCCGAAGTAGAGGCGCGACAGGATGGCGTCGGCGTCGTCCAGCCACGCGTCCTCGCTCATGGCCTTCCGCGCCGCGGAAGCCGCCTCGGCGGCCCGGCCGCGGTATCGCAGCACCTGGCTGAGCTGGCTCCAGGCGCCCGCCAGGCGCGGGTCGCCCGCGATGGCCGCGCGCAGGTCGCGTTCGGCGGCCTCCACGCCGGCGGTCTGTCCCGCGCTGTCCACGGGCGCTAGGGCCTGCGCGAAGCGCACGCTGCCGCGTAGCTCCAGGGCCAGCGGGTCCGCCGGCCGGAGCGCCAGGGCACGCCCCGCGTACGAAAGCGCCGCGGCCTGGCTCCCCGCGGTCTCGCGCACCAGCGGCGCGCGCCGGAGCGCGATCCAGCCGCGCTGCACCGTGGGGCGCGTCCACTCCGGGTCCATGCGCTCCGCCGCCGCCAGCAGCGAGTCGGCACGGTCCAGCAGGCGCAGCACGCCGTCCCGAGCCAGCGCGTCGTCCGACTTCTGGAGGCTCGCCGCGTCGTCGCTCGCCTGCTCGGCTTCCAGCACGGCGCGCCACGCCGCGGCGCTCTTCGTCTCCGCGGCGGTGCGGCGCAGGTGCACCTCGGTTCCCACGCGGCGACGCAGGAAGACCGAGACGGAGTCCGCCAGGGCATCCTCGAGCGAGAAGACGTCGCGGAGCGCGTGCGTGAGCGTGCGGCTCTCCACGTGGGCCTGGGTGCGGGCGTCCACGAGGTCCACCGTCACGCGCACGCTGTCGCCGGAGCGCTGCACGCTCCCTTCCACCACGGTGCCGGCCTGGAGGTCCGCGACCACGCGCGAGAGCGGCACCGTGCCGCCGCGGTACGGCTTCACCCCGTTGCGGGAGATGACCTCCAGCGCCGGCACCTGGCCGAGCGCGTGGATGAGCGACTCGGTGAGCCCCGCCGCCAGGTAGCCCAGCTCGCCGCCGCGGCTGTCGTCGTCGAAGTACAGCACGGCGATGCGGCGCGGATCGTACCCGCCCGCCACGGGCGGCGCGGGCTCCTCTCCCCGCCGCGCGAACGCCAGCACCGCACCCAGCATCAGCCCCGCCGCGGCCCCGAGTCGCACCCTCGCCCGCCACTTCGCCCTCCATCCCACCCGCCGCGCCTCCTCTTCCGCGCCCCGCCGGCCCGCACCGAACTCCGGCGCGGCCCCGCGGGGCGCGGCCACATCTGCCACGCCCACCGGCTCGTCCACGGGAAAGCGCTCCGACGCGCCATCGGGCCGCTCCGCCACGTGGTCTGGGCCGGCATATCCTGCGACGGCCGGTGGGCGATCCCCGGTGTCCCGCTCGCCCGTCGCCGCCGCAAGTCCATCCACGGAAACGGGAACGGCATCGACACCCTGCACGGCGGACGACGGCGGCGGTTCGGCCAACGTGTTGACGGCCTGGGCGTCCGCTCCCGTTCCGGCCGGATCCCCATCTCCCGAACCCGCTTCGTTCCCGGCCGGCGACACGCCCGGCTCGGGGGACGAGGCGTGCTCGTGGACGGCGGGTCCGGTGATAACGGAGGGGACGACGGATGCGGAGGCCGGCGAGGCGGGCTTGGGGACGCGGACGGGCTCGGTCTTCAGGCGGTCCACGAGGTCGAGGAAGTCGTCGTCGGGTTCGACGCCCACCTCGGCGTCCAGGTAGGCGACGTGCGACTGCGCGAACCAGAGCGCCGCGCCGCGCTCGCCCGCGGCGTCCAGCGCCTGCATGAGCCGCATGCCCACGCGGCTGTTGGACGGGTCGAGGACGGTAAGGCGGCGCCACCACTCCGCGGCTTCGGCGGGGCTGCCTTCGGTTTCGCGGGCATCCGCCAGGCACTCCAGCGCGCGGGAATGCGTCCGGGCCAGCCGCGCCCGCTCGCCCTCGGCCCACTGCTCGAACTCCGCCGCGCCGGGCACGAAGAAGCCGTCCAGGAAGGGCCCCCGGTAGAGCCGCGCGGCCTGCTCCACCGCGCCCTGGTCGATGTGCGCCTCGAACTCCTCCACGTCGCTGCGCACCACCTCGCCGTTCAGCCCCACCTCGTCGCCCGCGCTCACGAACGCGCCGGCGCCCAGCTCCTTCCGCAGCACGTACAGCGACTCCGACAGCAGGTGGCGCGCGGCGGCCGTGCGGTGGTCGGCCCACAGCAGCCCGATCAGCCGCTCGCGCCCCACGGTCCGGCCCCGCGCCACGGCCAGGATCGCCAATAGGGCGATGCGGCGCTTGTGCGCGGCCTTGCCGTCCACCGGTCCGTTCACGCCGGTCAACGCAGCCCCGCCCAACAGATTGAGAGCAAACATCAGATGTGGTTGATAGCGGAGATACAGCGGCGGGACAGGAGGTTGAGGCGTGCCGGTCATAGTTAACGCAGCATGGCGAACGAGCGCAACCCGCCAGTTCGCGATGCACCCGGGAAGGAGACGCCGCGCGGCCGCCGGACCGATCTCCCGCCCGCCGCGGACCCACCGAGGGGTCCGCACCACCCGATCCTTTTCTTTACCGGAGAAACACCATGCCCAGCGCCAGCAAGTACCAGGTGAACATCACGATGGACCAGGCCACCGCCGACACGCTCAGCGGGCAGGAGTACCAGCTCTACGGGTTCAAGGCGGTGACCGGGCCCGGCACCGGCAGGCCCGTGGTATGGTTCGCCACCGGCACGTTTGGCCTGAACACCGCCGTGAAGTGGTCGGAGTCGTACCGCGTGTTCACGTCGCGGACCGCCGACATTGGCCCCAACACCCAGGTGTCGGTGGACAACGACTACGACGCGGCCCTCACGTCCGTGCTCAACGTCGACTCTTCCACGGGCACCGGCACCGTAGTGGACGGCGGCCCGGCGGACAGCATCTCGGTGAACAACGGCACCAGCACGCCCTTCTCCTGCGGGCTCTCGCTGCTCCAGGCCGACGGCACCTACGCCCCGCTGGCCGTATTCCCGCTCTTCGGCCACAACGAGGACGAGATGGTCCCCGTGGAGAAGGTCTTCCTGATGTTCGCGTCCAGCACGGTCGACACGGGCACCGTCATCGAGAAGTCGTTCTCGCAGGGCATCCTCATCGACCTGACGGGTGCCCCCGCGGACGCCTCGGGCACGGTCACCCGCACCGTGGCGTACGACCTGAACGCGGGCTGGAGCAACAACCTGGCCGTGTGGGGGACGGTGCTGGACCCGAACACCGACCTCGTCCCGCTTCTCATCGGCGGGCAGGTGCCGGCGAGCGTGTGACCCCGGCCGCGGGCGTCCGCCGCTCTTGCCGGCGGCGGATGCCCGCGGCGCTGCCTACCTCACCTTCTCCGCGCGAGGCCGCCGATGACCGACTCCGCTCCCGAAGTTTCCGTCCGAATGAGCCAGGAGACGCTGGATGCGCTCGCCGCCTCGGGGTGCTTCCTGTACGGCCTGTCGGCGGTGCGCTCGGCCGACGGCGCGGGCCGGCCCGCGCCGTGGCTCCAGACGGACAAGTATGCCATGCACACCAGGGTGCAGCTTCCGCGCGAGCTCCTGGCCTTCACCTCGCCCCGAACGCCTCCGCTGCTGGACGGCGTCCGCGTGGAGCCCGGCTTCCACGTTCCCGCACGCGCGGGGCAGACGCTGGTGGCCGGGCTTGCCGGGGGTGGCGGCGAGATGCGGGAGTGGGGAGCGGCGGACGCGATCTCGCTGCTCAACACCACGGCCGGCCCGCTCACGGGCGGGCTGGCCTGCACGGCCGGGGGCGAGGCCACGCCGCTGTACGTGGCACCGCTGCACGGGGGATGGCTCCAGATCGTGGTGCCGCTTCCCAAACTCCTGCTCTTCGTCTCGCCCTACCCGGCGCCGCCGGGAACGGTGGTCGCCACGTCCACCGGTCCCGGCGTGCTGGTCACTTTCACGCCCGGCGCGGAGTGCGCCCTGGAGTTCGACGCCGACCAGGGGTGGAGCTGGCCCCAGGGCGTCCGTGCGCACGCGGTCCCGGCGCAGAGCGACCTGGTACGGCTGCTGGTGGAGTATCCCGCCCCCGACGGGCCGGCGGCCGGCGCCGGCTGACCGCAAACACCGACGCACCGGGACCGCACCTCCGCGGTCCGGCATCCTCATGGAACGAGAACATCAGGACGTTATCGGTATGCCACTCACCAGCTACCTCTACGAGGCCCCAATGGGTGCCGGCTCTTCGTATCGAACAGCAACAACGGTGTGCCGTAAGGCAGCGTTGATCATCCATTGCCGCTTCTGAACGGCGGCCTGTCCGCCGGTGCCCAACCACCTACCTGAACAGAAGGGTGTCCGACCATGAACGTGACCACTTGGAACATGCAGGGCAGCAATGCCAGCACTGAGGTGAAGTGGCAGACGGGCGTGCTGAACCTGATGCAATCGACCTACCCCTGGCGCCCCGACGTCATATGCTTGCAGGAGTGCGGAGGTGCTCCGCCAAGCGGGACGCTGCTTTTCTCGGCTCCGTTCATGTCGCCCGCAGGAGTCGCAACGTCCGTAGAGGTCTACGCCTGGGGCGGAACGCAGAGCCGCCCTGCCGCGTGGGTCGCCTTCCACCAGTGGGACATCCTCGGGAATCGCGTCAACCTCGCCATCGTGACGCGGCAGGGTGTTCCCGCGCCGGGCGACGTCGTTCTGGCGTGGCCGGCCGGCGGCCCGACGTGGCGGCCCGTGCTGGGTTTGCGTACGGGGGGAGCTATGGTGTTTTCCTGTCACGCCATCTCCCCGGGTGGCGCCGACGCACCCGGTCTGGTTGCCGCGGCCCAAGGTGCTACCGGCGCGCTTCAGTGGGTGGTTGC
Organism: Longimicrobiaceae bacterium; assembly: GCA_035696245.1. Lineage (NCBI taxonomy): Bacteria > Pseudomonadati > Gemmatimonadota > Longimicrobiia > Longimicrobiales > Longimicrobiaceae > Longimicrobiaceae bacterium. The sequence goes on from DASRQW010000013.1 coordinate 8,867, forward strand.
TGGGGACTTCAACCGGGTGCCCGATGCGTTCGCGCCGGTGGGCAGCGTCGTCTGCCCGGCCACCAGCCCCACGTACCCGGCCACGAACCCGACCAGCGAATACGATTTCGCGATTCGCAGCGGCGCGGCGGCCGTCAATGGGGCCGTCCTCGATCTGTACTTGAGCGACCATTTGCCGGTGGCTTACATCTTCTGAGGACGCTCAGTTCGGCCCTTGCTAAGCGGTCGCTGCTCCACTGCGCCCGAGAGCTCTAGAATGCGTTCGCAGGGTGACATACGTCGGACAGCTTCTCCCGGTTGAACGTCACCGGAGTTTCTCCCGGGGCAGCGACCCCGGGCGGGCAGCGCGGCAGCACGCCACGAAAGTGGGGCCGGGTCTCCACCGGCCCCATTCTCGTCCTCGGAAACGTGGGGCCTCAGCCTTCCGCGCCGTCCTTCTCACCCGCGCCGGAAAGGCGACGGGCGTCCTGCGCCTCCAGCGCCTCGGCGGCGGCCTGCATGCCGGCGCCGTACAGGAAGACGGGGACACCGGCCACTCGCAGCGCCTCGGCCACGTCGATGCGGTCCTCGAAGGCGCACACCAGCTCGAAGTCGCGGCGCAGCTCGACGATCTTCTCGGTCTTCATCTCGCCCGCGGGGCGCCAGTCGCCGTGGGCGGGGCGCATCACCAGGCGGTCGTACTCGTCCAGCCCGTTGGCCTTGAGCCAGCGCTCGGTCTTCTCGCGCGTGAACTCCGGCCGGCCGGTCAGGTAGATGATGCGCACCCCGGCCGCCCGCAGCGCGTGCAGCACCTCGATGCTGGCGGCGATGGGGGCGTCCTGGTCGACCGCGTCGAAGTACGAGTCCCAGTCGCGCGCCCGCCCCCGCTCCACCTCCACGAAGTGCGCCCGCGCCCGGTCGTCGGCCAGCGTGCCGTCCAGGTCCCAGATCACCGCCTTGGGCTTCGTCTTCCGCTCGCTCACCGCCACACTCCGTCTCTCGCGTCGCCGCGCATCACCCGAACCCGAACGCTCCGCCGCTGTGCTCCTGCCATGCGCGGAAGCCATCCATCTCCTCGCCCTCGTCCAGCGCTTCGCGGCCGTGCGCCACCGGCTTCCACGAGCGGAAGGTCGCCGCGGTGAGCGGCACGTGGCCGATGCCGAAGGTCTCGTCGTGCACGGTGCCCAGCGAGAGGTCTGCCGTGGAGACGGCAGACGGCCGCTCGGGAAAGTGCTCGCGGTAGAGCCGCACGTGCACCATGCCGGGCGTGAACGCCAGCACCTTCACGATCGCGAACGTGCCGTCGCCGCTATCGACCGAGCAGACGTCGCCCGGCTCCCACGCGCCGTCGTCCGCCCGCCCGAAGACGCGGCGGAGCATCGAGCGAAGGTCCATGCTACTTCTGCGGCGGGGCGCTGGGGCGGATCTCGATACGCGACGGGAGCGCGTTCGAGGGGAAGCGCAGCAGCTCCAGCACCAGCCGGGCGATGTCTTCGGGCTGGATCATCCAGTCGTTCTGCGGCGAGGGCTCCTTGCCGTTGAAGTACGTGTTCACGCTGCCCGGCATGATGTAGTTCACGCGGATGCCGTGCTGCCGCACGTCCAGCATCAGCGCCTCGCTGAAGCCCACCAGGCCGAACTTGCTGGCATTGTACGCCGCGCCGCCCGCGAACGCGTTCTTCCCCGCCAGCGACGCGATGTTGATGATCCACCCCCCCTTGCCGCGCATGTGCGGGATGGCCTCGCGGCAGCAGTAGAAGACGCCGCTTAGGTTGGTCTCCAGGATCTGGTCCCACTGGTCCACGTCCATCTCGTCCACCGCCGCGAAGCCGCCCACGCCCGCGTTGTTCACCAGCACGTCCAGGCCGCCCAGCTCGGCAACGGTGGTCTCCACCATCCGCCGCACGTCGTCGTGGTCGCGCACGTCGCAGCGCACGCCCAGCACGCGCCCGCCGCCCTCCGCCGTCATCTCCTGCGCGGCGGCGACGACTTCGTCCTCGTGGCGCGAGGTGATCACCACGTTCAGCCCCGCGCCCGCCAGCGCCTGGGCGATCGCCCGCCCGATTCCCTTGCTGCCGCCCGTCACCACCGCGGCCCTGCCCCGCAGCTCGTCCGCCATGTGCCCGCCGTTCCGGAGATTCGTGGATGCTCGAGATGATGCGCGTGTGGAAGCGCGGCGAGGGCTGCACTGGGCGTGCCAGGGAGGCCCTCACCCGGCTCGTAAAACTCGCCTGCCCTCCCCCGCAAGCGGGGGAAGGCGGCCCTTGGCGCATGCCCGGGCTTGGTAGGGGTCGAGCGGCTGGCGTCGCGGCCGATCGTCCGGCACACTCGCGCTGCGCGCTGCGGGAGGGTGCGGGTCGGCGGAGGCGGAGCGGATTGAAGGTCTGCGGAACGGCCGGGCGATGCGGATCGGGAGATGGGATCGCTGCGTTCCGCGTCCGCATCCGACGTGGAGGCAACCGACGGCGCGAGCGGAGATGCGAGGTGTCGGGAGATGCGCGGCCCCGCATCTCCCGATCAGCGGCTCGTGTCGGGCGGGAGGCCGGCGGCTTCGGGGTGCTCCAGCTCGTCGGGGGTGACGGGGTGGAGGAGGATGTCGATGGCCATCCACAGGGTGCGGGAGACGGGCAGGAAGACGATGGGCGCCAGGACCATCAGCGCGACGCCGCCGTACTGGAGGAAGTTCCACGGCACCACCGGGTGCATCGCGACGAGGACGCCCACGATCAGCAGGGCGAGGACGCCCTCGGAGAGCGCGATGTTGAAGACCATGGCGCCCAGGAAGAAGTCCGGCTTCCCGCGATCCGTGCGCAGCCCGCAGCGGGGGCAGCGGGCCCGCGGGCGGGACCACGACTCCAGCAGCGGCCCGCCGCCGCAGAAAGCGCAGCGCACCCGGGCGCCGCGCGCCAGCATGGTGCCGAGAGGCGGATGCGGAAGGCCGCGGGGGTTCGGTTCGCTCATTCGGATGCTGCCGGGCTGCGGGTCGTGGCGTGGAGCGCGGGCACCGCCGCCCGCGCCGCACGAAGCTCGCCCCGCGGCGGCGCACGGGCAAGCGCCCCCGCCATCTCCCGGCGAGCCTCCGCGCCCTCTCGCGCACGCTGGCACGGGCGATGCGCCCGGCGTCTTGCCGCGGGGCGCGGGGGCCGCTTAGTTTGGCGCGCCGGCTGCCCCAACCGATCCGGACGCAAGCGGCACATCCCCTTCGGAGCCTGAAATGAAGCTTCTCCTCGTTGCCGGCGTGATCATCGTGCTGCCCGGCCTGGTCGCGCTCATCTACGCAGCCTTCAGCGGCAACCACTTCCTGCTGCACGCCGCCATGTTCAGCGTGGGCCTGAACCTGCTGCCCTTCATCGCCGGCGCGCTGCTCATGCGCGGCAAGAACGTGGGCACCGGCCACTGAGGTCCTGCCTCAGCGCACCAGCGTAAGCTCGCGCGGATACAGCAGCAGGAGCCGTCCCCCGGCGTCGAACGCGGCGTCGAGGGGCGGCTTCTCCGCGTTGGAGACCACCGCGCCCGTGGCCGCATCCAGCACGCGCAGGCCGCCGCCGTCGGCCGCGGTGGAGAACACGGCCAGCCGCGTGCCCCGCGGCGAGAGCCGCACCCGCACGGGCGCCTCCAGCTCCAGCTGCCGCAGGCTCACGCGCCACCGCTCGGCCAGCCCGCCCGCGCCCGGCTTCAGCGCGAACACGCTCCCCTTCCCGCCCCCTTCCGCGTACCCGAACACCGTCTCCTCGCGCCCCACGGCCAGGAAGCGCACGGGCAGGTCCTCGTCCGCCGTACCCAGCATGCGGCCGGACTGCGCGTCGAGGGTGCGGATGGCGGGGTCGGCATCCTCCACCGTGTCGGCGGCGAGCGCCAGGTACACGCGGTCGCCCAGGGGGGAGACGGCGAGCGCGGTGGCGGCGGGGCCGGCTTCCGGCCAGCCCCAGCGCGGCAGGAGCTGCACGGGCCCCAGGCCCATCACTCCGCCGTGCCGGACGGCGGCGTAGATCCAGCGTCCCTTGGGATCGCGCGCGAGAGGGCCGGCGGGGCGCCAGTTCCGCTCTCGCCCGGCGTGCCCCGTCGCCGCCTCGAGCAGCGACACCGCCGCGGAGCCGCTGTCGGCGTAGAGGCGGCCCGTCACGTCCCACAGCGGCGCGGGGATGGGAACGCCCTTCCCCACCGTCATGGTGGACGGCGGACGGTTCGGCGTGGTGTCCACCACCGTCGCGCGGCCCGGCTCCACGATCCACGCCCGCCCCCGTCCGTCGATGCGCAGCCCCGCGCCCGCATGCACCGCCGCCGGCAACGCGATGCTGCGCGACGCCTTGACGGCAGCGCCTTCGTGGTGGCAGGCGGCGAGCAGGAGGAGAAGCAGGCCCTCACCCGGCGGCCTGAGAGCCGCCACCCTCTCGCGCAAGCGGGAGAAGGGACGTACTGCGGGGGTGGTCGAGGCTTCAGCGGCGGCGCGGTGCTGGGGCGGCGTCTCGACGGATGCGTTGGGGCGCATCGGGCGGATCGCGCGGGCGAGTGCGGCGACGGCGCGACGGGAGATGGAGATGCGGGGGATGGGGCGCATCGCATCGGCGTCCGACAATCCGGAGGCAGGATGTGCGGGGCCGCGCCTCTCCGCGCATGGGATGACGTGTGCGGAGCCGTGCGTCTGCCGTGGGGTGCTGCGGTGCATCTGCCGTCCGGTTCGGTGGATTCGGGGCGTGCGGCGGCGGAGGCCCCGCGCCGCACCGGGAGAGCGCAACGGCGGTGCCACGCGGGCGGCGCTCCCCTCCGGCGGCGCGAGGCGATAGATTGGGCGCCGCGGCGTGCTGGCCGGGCGCGCGTCCGCATCCGCACTCCACGAGCGTTCTCACGCACAGATGAGCCCCACCGAGCAGCTCGACCTGATCCGCGACGCGCTGGAAGACTCGGCGCGGGTGAAGCTGGCCATGCGCGACATGGCGCCCGACGTGCTGCGCGTGGCCGGGCGCATCGCCGATGCGTACCGCGCGGGGAACCGGCTGTACGCGTGCGGCAACGGCGGCTCCGCGTGCGACGCCATGCACCTGGTGGAGGAGCTGGTCGCCCGCTACAAGCGCGACCGGCCGGGCCTGGCCGCGCACCACCTGCTGGACGCGCCCACGCTCACCTGCTGGAGCAACGACTACGACTTCCAGACGGCCTTCCGCCGCCAGGTCGAGAGCATGGCGCGCCCCGGCGACGTGCTGGTCGCCATCAGCACCAGCGGCAGCTCGCCCAACGTGGTGATGGCCGTGGAGGCCGCGGCCGAGCGCGGCGCCGTGACGGTGGCGCTCACGGGCCGCGACGGCGGGCGCATGCGCGACCTGTGCGACGAGGCGCTGGTGGTGCCCTCGAACGCCACGGAGCGCATCCAG
>DASRQW010000014.1 GCA_035696245.1 Longimicrobiaceae bacterium
TTTGCGGCGGGGGCGCGGCGGCACCATTTTCGCCGGGCCCGGGGGCTCCCGGGCCCGGCTTTCCTTTTTCGAGCGGCGAGGAATGCGACACATGGTGGTGGAGAGGGGCGCCCCGCGGCGCCCCGGGCGGGCGGGTTGACGCCGGTCCTGGAGCGGCCGCTGGCCGCGGTGGGGCGGAGCGTGGAGAACATGGCCCGCCACGCGGCGGGCATGGGCTCGCTCACCTGGCGCACGCTGGTTTACCTGTTCACCGGGCGCATCTCGCTGCGCGACGTGGTGAACCAGATGTACTGGATGGGCGTGCAGAGCGTGCCCATCGTCCTGGTGACGGCCACCCTCTCCGGCGTGGTGACGTCGCAGCAGGGCGGCTACCAGTTCACCGGCTCCGTCCCGCTCTACGTGCTGGGCAGCGTGGTGGCGAGCAGCGTGGTGCTGGAGCTGGGGCCCGTGCTCACGGCCGTGGTGCTCATCGGCCGGGTGGGCGCGCGCATCACGGCCGAGCTGGGCACCATGCAGGTGTCGGAGCAGATCGACGCGCTGTACTCGCTGGGGCGCGACCCGGTGCGCAGCCTGGTGGCGCCGCGCATCATAGCCGGCATCGTCATCGTGCCGCTGCTGGTGGGCATCGCGGACTGCATCGGCATCATCGCCGGCATCTTCTCGGCGCAGCTCACGGTGGGACTGGGCAAGGACGCGTTCCTGTACGGCGCCGGGCTCTTCTGGCACTCGTGGGACATGTTCTACTCCCTGGCCAAGGGCGTCTCGTTCGGCTTCGTGATCCCGCTGGTGGCCTCGCACATGGGGCTGTCCACGCGCGGCGGCGCCGAGGGCGTGGGCCGGTCGACCACGTCGGCGGTGGTGTTCATGACGCTGGCGGTGCTCTTCCTGGACGCCATGTTCCCGCCGCTCCTCCTGCAGTAGAGGCTGAAAGACGGATGGCAGAGCTGCCCGACATCGCGGTCGAGTACATCGACCTGCACAAGACCTTCGACTATCCCGTGCTGGCCGGCGTGAACCTGTCCGTGGCCCGCGGCGAGACCATCTCGGTGGTGGGCCACTCCGGCACGGGCAAGAGCGTGCTGCTGAAGACCACCATCGGCCTGATCACGCCCGACCAGGGCAACGTGCGGATCGACGGCGTGCCGGTGTTCGGGTCGTCGCGGCAGGAGCTGGCGGGCATCCGCCGCAAGGTGGGCTACGTCTTCCAGAACGCCGCGCTGTTCGACTCGATGACCGTCTACGAGAACGTGTCGCAGGGCCTGTCCGAGCGAGAGCTTCGCGAGATGGGCGAGCGGGAGGTGATGCGCAAGGTGGTGGAGGCGCTGGAGCACGTGAACATGGACCCGAACGCCGTGCTGCCCAAGCTGCCGGCGGAGCTGTCGGGCGGCATGCGCAAGCGCGTGGGCATCGCGCGGGCCATCGTGGGCGAGCCCGAGATCCTTCTGTACGACGAGCCGGTGACGGGCCTGGACCCGGTGAACGGCGCGGTGGTGCACCGGCTGATCGCCAAGCTGGCCAGCGAGCTGGGCGTGACCTCCATCATCGTCACGCACGACATCGAGGGCACGCTGCCCATCTCCGACCGGATGGCCATGCTGGACAAGGGCCGGATCCGCTTCGTGGGCACGCCCGACGAGTTCCGCGCCAGCGACGACGCCCTGGTGCGGGCCTTCCTGGAGCGCGACGTGCCGACCGAGATGGAAGTCTAGAGCTTTCCCCCATGCCCGGCGCCCGGGGCGAGTTCCCCGGGCTTCCCGACGTACCTGAACGGACCCGAGACAGCAGCGACCATGAGCTCCGCAAATCGTGAGGTACAGACCGGTCTCTTCGTCATCGGCGGCGTGATCGCCGTGGTGGTGGCGCTCTTCCTCCTCACCGACCCCGGCACCCTGCGCGGGCGCTACCACGTCAGCACGCGCGTCTCCACGGCCGGCGGCATCCGCAAGGGCGACCCGGTGCAGCTGCGGGGCGTGAACATCGGCCGCATCCGCGGCTTCACCATCAGCAACAACGGCGTGGTGGTGAAGCTGGAGCTGGAGAAGGAGTACGGCGTGCCGCGCGACTCCAAGGTCACGCTGGAATCCAGCGGCCTGCTGGGCGGCATGACGGCCAACATCCTCCCCGGCCGCTCCGCCGACTACCTGGGCGAGGGCGACTCGATCCCCAGCGTGGAGGGCGCGGCGGGCGCGGGCGGGCTGGGCGACATCGCCAGCCTGACCACCAAGGCCGACACGGTGCTGGGGCGCACCGAGGCGCTGCTGTCGCACCAGAACATCGACGCCATCAGCGGCACCGCTACGCAGCTCCAGTCGTCCGCCGTGCAGCTCCAGGCGTCGATGGTGCAGCTGCGCGGGCTGGCGACCGAGCAGCGCCGGCAGCTGGCGGACCTCACCTCGTCGCTCACGCGCTCGGCCAAGGGCATCGAGTCGGCGGCCACCCGGCCCGAGCTGGCGCGCGCCATCGCCCGCACCGACAGCATCACGCTGCGCGTGGACCGCGCCGCCACGTCGCTGGAGCAGACCACCGCCTCGCTGCGCGCGATGAGCACCTCGCTCCAGACCACCAGCACGTCGCTGAACACCGTCGTCGGCCGCATCGACCGGGGCGAGGGCACGCTGGGCAAGCTCACGCAGGACGACGCGCTCTACAACAACCTCAACGCCGCCGCCGTGAGCGCCCGCGCCCTCACCGAGGACATCCGCGCCAACCCCAAGCGCTACATCAACGTCCGCGTGTTCTAAGGATGGGAGATGCGCATCGGTTGATGTACTGCGGATGATGCGGATCGGCTCGATGTCCGCTCGGCAGATACGAACGATGGTATGACGAAGGGGCGCATTCTCGGATGAGGATGCGCCCCCTCTCGCTCCTGGCGATTAGGTTGCCTTTATCACGGGATCGTGTATCGGTCCGGTCACGTCGGAGGCCGGAGAAGCAGGGACAAACGCGTCGCCTACAGTTGATAGCCTCAACATTGTGTAGCGGTTCAGAAAATCCCGAGCTTTCGATCGAATGTGCTCGATTGGTTCGACGGTGATCTTTCCGTTCCGAACGCGTTGTAGCTTTTCCCACAAATCTACAATCGCGAGGTCTTCGATGACATCCTCCAGCGCGGCGTCAAAGCTTTGAGCGCGCATTCCCGTGCTAACCAGAACACCCGTTTCCGCAGTAACCCGGAGGAACGCAAGGGCGCGGAGGCCTCCGGCGGAGTCCTCGGCAACGATGCACGTTGGCATCGGGTCCATTCCAGGAGAAGTTCTTGATAGCTCTGATAAACGCCCTCGAATCGCGCGGCTGAGGTGCAATGGCAGGGCGTTTGGAGTAGAAGAAAGGCTAACAAGATCGAGTGGCGAAACGTCTCCAGGGTTTATCGTACCTGCCCTCTCACCCTCCGCTACAAGTTTGGAACTAAACCAGGCGTGAATGCACCAACTCAGAATATCAAGGCCATTGGAGATCGTATTGAGGTAATTAGCGTTTATACGAAGGAGGGGGAAGTCGAACCTATCACAGAGGCGATCCTTGATTTCATCACGCCGCCGCTGCTTGGGCGCCCGATGGGAGTTTCCATCGTACTCCACTCCAAATATAGCGGCTGGTGGTCTGCGTCTGCTATGGTAAAGTCGACATGCGCCTGCAGACAGAATTTGAAATCCTGCGGAGATATGCCGCTGCCCTCGATTGGTAGGATCTCCGCTAAACGCATTTTACAAATACTTGAGCGTTCCATTCCTTTAACACGGCCTTCATGCGAAGACTGGTTGCTGCTTCATATTCGTCAAGAAGGCGTTTGAGCATACGCATCTCCGCGGTACTTGAAGTAATGGCTCGAAATGCGTCGACCTATTTTGACATCTCACGGCCTTGACTCGCCTTCTACCGAACCCAGTTCAACTCCGGCTCCGCGGCGATCTCACCGATCTCGGATGCGTGGCGGTAGAAGGTGCGGAGGCCTTCGATCATCGGAGGGTCCAGCTCGTAGGTGAGGTCGCGCCAGTAGGCGTCGAGGAAGCCCTCCTCGATGCCGAAATGCGCGGAGTAGCGGCGGGCGAGCTCGATGCGGTTCGCGTAGCCGTACGCGCGCGACTCCAGCAGCGTGGCGTGCAGGGCGCGGAGCGCGTCGTCCGTGCCGCCGGAGGCCTGCCAGACCGCGAACGCGAACGGCAGCCCCGTCTCGTCCCACCACTCCTGGCCGAGATCGAATCGGAACGCCTGCTGGGGATAGAGGTTCGGCCGCAGCGCCACGTCGCCGATGAAGAGCGCCGCGTTCGCCCCCGCCGCGAACGGATCTGCCTTGGCCTGGTCGAACCACACGAAGCGTGGCTGCACGCCCCAGCGGATGCGCAGCAGGATCTTGAGCAGCACCACCGAGGTGGCGGACGAGGTGGGCATCGCCACCGTGCAGCCGTCCAGCTCGCGCGGGTCGCGCCCGCCCAGGAAGAGGATGCTGCGCACCGGCCCCCGCGACCCGATCACCAGGTCCGGGAGGATGCGGTAGCGGTCAGCATTGCGCGCGTATTCGATGCTGGACGAGGGCGAGACGTCGATCTCCCCGCGCTCCAGCAGCCCGTTCAGGTACGACGGGACGCCCTCCACCATCCGCGGCGCCGGCACCGCACCATCGACCAGGCCCGCGTGGACTGGAAAGCAGTTGCTGTACGTGATGTGCCCCAGCGTGAGTCCCACCGTCCCATCCGCCATCTACCGCTCCAGTCCGTTCGTCTTCCGTTCCTCCGTGCTCCGCCTCTCCTGCGGATGCCGGCTGCCGATCCGCGTCTCCGGAAGCGTCTCCATCGACGCCCGGCCGCGAAGGCGGGGAGAATGGGCCGGGCGGTTCCTCCTTGTCAACCACGTGCGGGCCCGGTAACGTGCGTTCCCGGCCGGTGCTTCCGCCGCACCGCACGTCCCGTCCGGCCTCACGTGCCTTCCCACCCGCCCGAGGCTCGCCCATGAACGACGACGCACCCCCGCCGTCCGGTCTCCCCACGCAGGCCTCGGCCGAGGGGCCGGACCGCGGCGACGACGCGGCCTGGCGCGGCATCGAGGCCGACCCGCGCTTCCGCGAGCTGGTGGCGGCCAAGCGGCGCTTCATCGTTCCCGCCACGCTGTTCTTCATCGCCTACTACTTCGCGCTGCCGATCCTGGTCGGCTACGCGCCGGGGCTGATGGAGCGCCGCGTGTTCGGCGACGTCAACGTGGCGTACCTGTTCGCGCTCTCGCAGTTCGTGATGGCGTGGGTGCTCATGGCGATGTACGTGCGCCGCGCCCGCGGCTTCGACGCCATGGCCGCCGACCTGGCCGCCCGGGTCCGCGGAGGCCACGCATGAGCACCGCGCTGATGATGTTCCTGGGCTTCATCGCCCTCACGCTGGGCATCACGTACTGGGCCTCGCGCCGCACGCAGACCACGGCGGACTTCTACAGCGCCGGGCGCTCCATCACCGGCTTCCAGAACGGCTGGGCCGTGGCGGGCGACTACATGAGCGCCGCGTCGTTCCTCGGCATCGCCGGGCTGATCGCCTTCTACGGCTACGACGGCTTCATGTACTCCGTCGGCTGGCTCGTCGCGTATCTTACCGTGCTCCTGCTCGTCGCCGAGCCGCTGCGCAACACCGGTAAGTTCACGATGGCGGACGTGCTCGCGTTCCGCCTGCGCAGCCCGGCCGTGCGCACGCTGGCCGCCGTCTCCACCCTGACGGTGAGCCTCGTCTACATGATCGCGCAGATGGTGGGCGCCGGCTCGCTGGTGAGCCTGCTCATCCCCTCCATCAGCTTCAACGTGGCCATCGTCATGGTGGGCGTGCTGATGCTGGTGTACGTGATCTTCGGGGGGATGCTGGCGACCACGTGGGTGCAGATCGTGAAGGCCGTGCTGCTGATGGCAGGCACCATCCTGCTCTCCATCCTGGTGATGGCGCGCTTCGGCTTCTCGTTCACCGAGTTCTTCCACGCGGTCGCCGGCGTCACGGGCAAGTTCTGCGAGGTGGGCACGCTCAAGGACGGCGCCTGCCCCAACGGTGCCGCACCCATCGTGCGCGACTACACGCAGCCGGGGCTGTACTACCACGGAAAGTGGGGCCCGCTCTCGCTCATCTCGCTGGGCGTCGCGCTCATCTTCGGCACGGCGGGGCTGCCGCACATCCTGGTGCGCTTCTACACGGTGCCGTCGGCCAAGGCGGCGCGCACGTCGGTGGTGTGGGCCATGATCCTCATCGGCTCGTTCTACATCATGACCACGTTCCTGGGCTTCGGCGCGGCCACGCTGGTGGGCAAGGCCAACATCGGGGTGATGAAGGCCGGCGTGCTGGTGCCCAACCAGAACCTCGCCGCGCCCCTGCTGGCGGAGAAGATCGGCGGCGAGGTGTTCCTGTCGTTCATCGCGGCCATCGCGTTCGCCACCATCCTGGCCGTGGTCGCGGGCCTCACCATCGCCTCGTCGTCGGCCTTCGCGCACGACATCTGGTTCAGCGTGGTCAAGCGCGGCGAGAAGCACGACGAGCGCGAGCAGGTGCTGGTGGCGCGCGTGGCGGCCGTGGTGATCGGCATCCTCAGCATCGTCCTGGCGATCGCGCTCAAGTCGCTCAACGTGGCGTTCCTCGTCGGCCTCGCCTTCGCCATCGCGGCGAGCGCGAACGTGCCTGCGATCCTGCTCACGCTCTACTGGCGGCGCTTCAACACCACCGGCATGGTGGCAGGGATGCTCGTCGGCCTCGTCGCTTCCGTCGTGCTCATCCTCCTCAGCCCTGCGGTGATGGGCATCGACCCGGCAGGCGCCGCCGCGCGCCACCTGATCCAGGCGCAGCCCGTCTTCCCGCTCGACAACCCGGCGGTCGTCTCCGTGCCGCTCGGCTTCCTGGCCGCGATCCTCGGCTCGCTAATGACCCGCGACCCCGCCGCCGAAGCCGCCTACGACGAGCTCAACGTCCGCGCCAACACCGGCCTCGGCGCGGCCTAGCACGGAGCGCGCAAGGCCTATCCGCATGTAGGGGTGCGAATTATTGCATCCGGAATCTCACCCACGGGGTGCAGATCGGACATCGGCGGGGATGACTACGGGGCTCCGTCGACCGCATCTACGGTGAAGAACGAAGAGGCGCAGCCCGTCATCTCCCGACGGGCCGCGCCTCTTCTGTTGTCCGTCGATGCGGATGATGCCGATCGATCGGGACTACGGTCGCATCTCCGCGTGCGCCGGCTTGCCCGCACGGCCGGTGCGATCCACGCCGTAGACGATCACCTCGTCCGGCACGGCGCCTTCCCGAGAAGGCAGCGGATGCTCCGTCGCCCAGCCGGGCACGATCTCCGTCACCCACGCAGCTCCATACCGCGCCCGGATCGTCCACAGCGCCGCCGGGCGCTTCCGCGGGAACTGCACGCCGACGCGGATCACGTTCGGCACCGAGTCGTGCCACAGGCGAGCGACAGGGGTTCCCGGCGCCCGGCCGCGCAGCCACGGCGTCTCCGGCACCAGCGCGGGCTCCGCGTACGCATCGCTGCTCAGCCGCTCCACCAGGCTGTCGCGCGGCTGGAGGAACGCCTTCATGCTGAAGTGCACGTGCCCCGTCGCGCCCGCCTGCCCGCGCGTCACGAAGACTTGCGCCGCGATCTCCGACGCAGGCCAGAGCGTCTGCGTCGTATCGATGGTGCGGCTGGTGAAGAGCCCCGGCCACAGGTGCCGGCGCTTCACGTTCTGCTCGCTCCACCACCGCAGCAGCACGGGATAGCTGAGGTCGCCGCGCGAGATCTGCCAGTAGAGCTGCGGCGTCCAGTAGTCCACCCACCCCTCGCGCAGCCACTTCCGCGAGTCGGCGTAGATGCGGTCGTACGCGTCGAACCCGGCGATCTGCGGCGGGCTTCCCGGCCGCCACACGCCGAACGGGCTCACACCGAACTTCACCCACGGCTTCACGCCGTGGATGCCGCGATTCAGCCGCTCCACGAACACGTCCACGTTGTGCCGCCGCCAGTCGCCGCGACTGAGCGTACCACCGCCCGCCACGTACTTCGACCAGCTCTGCTCGTCCGGAAAGTCGATGCGGTTCCCGGCGGAATCCGTCTCCGGGTACGGGTAGAAGTAGTCGTCGATGTGCACCCCGTCGATGTCGTACCGCCGCACCACGTCCAGGATCACGCGGACCGACAGGTCCTGCACGTCCTTCTCGCCCGGGTCCAGCCACAGCGCCTTCCCGTACGCCCGCACCAGGTCCGGCCGCGTCCGGCTAACGTGCGTCGCCGCGATCGGCCCCGTCGCGGACGGATGGTGCGCGCGGTACGGGTTGAACCACGCGTGCAGCTCCAGCCCGCGCCGGTGCGCCTCCTGGACGGCGAATGCAAGCGGATCGTAGAACGGTTCCGGCGCCTTGCCCATCTGCCCCGTCAGGTAATCCGACCACGGCTCGTACGGCGATGCATACAGCGCATCCGCCGCCGGCCGCACCTGCAGGATGATGGCGTTCAGCCGCATCTCCGCCGCCCGGTCCATCAGCCGCACCAGCTCGTCCTGCTGCTCCGCCGTGCTCAGCCCCGGCCGCGAAGGCCAGTCGATGTTCGCCACGCTCGCCACCCACACCCCGCGAAACTCCCGCTGCACCGGCGGCGGGGATGCGGGCGTCGCCGCGCCGAACGATGCGGATCGGCTAGCGGAGGCGCAGGCGGAGACGGACAGCGCGGCGGCAAAGGACAGGGTCTGAAGTAGCTTTGGCACGTGCTCGTCCAGAAGGTTAGGTCCGCGGTAAACGCTGTATTGACGTGGGGCGGGATCATACGTCTCGCACGGACAGGAATCCAGTCTAATAGGTTACGCGCGCCCACATATAGCCCGTGGGGACGTCGGTGTCGACCCATTCGCGGACTTCCTCGACGCGAACGCGGTGATTCGGCTCGATGGAGTCGATCGCTGGCGGGAGGACGTTCGGAATGCTCAACATCTCCTTCCGCACGTTCAACGCACCATTCGCTTCCGTAACTTTAAACGACTCGTGAGCCAATAAGTCTGGTGGCGTCCGGAGCGGGAAAGCCAAGTAACGCGTCTGCCACTGTTTGGATTTGGCATCGAAGGTTCCGAGGTATATCCACCCGGAGTGCACGGTGTTCGCCTCCGGCAAAGAGGATGGCGAACCGTGAGTAAGGGCGCTGGTGAACTGCTGCTCGAGTGCTTGCCCGAAAGGGGTTCCCGATGGGCTGCTAACGCCCGTTCTAGCGGCCAATGCCAAGTCATGGGGCGAAAGCCTCTGCAGAAGCCTGCTCTGCATCTCGGGCGGGAGATGGTCCGCGACCTTGTAGGCAAGATGCAGGGCCGAGTCTGAGCGCATGACATAAAAGGCGGCCGCTGCCTGCACAGTATCCTGGGAAAATACGTAAGGCAAAAGGGTATTGACCGTTGCCACCTCTTGCAGGCGACGCTGGTATTCTTGGATTTGCGTTTGCTGGCGATTGTAGGTGTAGGTGAACCACAGCGTCGCGATTGCGAGCCCGATCTTGGCAAGGATGTCCACCATGTTCCATACATCCGTTGCCTTACCTGCCCGTGTCTCGGCCGATGGATCCATATGTAGCTCCGATGGAAGGGGATGGAGGTGGTGGGCGAACCGGGAAACCTACCGACGGCGTTGCTGCTCCCTTAGAGGGACCGGCGGTCCGAACTTCTGGCTACTTCGGGAGCAGCTTGCCGGGGTGAGAGGTTCTGCGGCGACAGGAGCGTTGAGATGCTCACGCGCCGCACCTCATTGAGTCCTTCCGTCCTTCCGTAGCCTCCACTATGAATCGCCCATAGCGCGAACGCTACAATAAACGGAAGAAATAAGAGCTAAGGGCGCCTCGCGGATCCGAGAGGCGCCCCTTGCTGGGAAAGCTTGGTGTGCTGCCGCGCCCCAGTTACCCCTCCCGCGCCTCGTAGTCCGTCTTGAGGCTGGCGACGACGTTGGGGTCGGCGAGGGTGGTGGTGTCGCCCAGGGCGCGGCCTTCGGCGATGTCCTTGAGGAGGCGGCGCATGATCTTGCCGGATCGTGTCTTGGGCAGGTCGCCGGCGAACAGGATGTCGTCGGGACGCGCGATTGCGCCGATCTTCCGCACCACGTGGTCCGAGATCTCCTTCTTCAGCTCCGGCGTGGGCTCGCGGCCCTCCTTGAGCGTCACGAAGGCGGCGATGCCCTGGCCCTTCAGCTCGTGCGCCTTGCCCACCACCGCCGCCTCCGCGACGGCGGGGTGGTCGACGAGGGCAGATTCCACCTCCATCGTCCCGATGCGGTGGCCGGCCACGTTCAGCACGTCGTCGATGCGCCCGATCACCCAGAAGTAGCCGCGCTCGTCGCGCTTGGCGCCGTCGCCGGGGAAGTAGACGCTCTCCCCCGGCTGCGCATCGTCGCCCTCGCCCACGGTCATCCCCTGCCACTTGGACCAGTAGGTGTCGCGGAAGCGCTCCGGGTCGCCCCAGATGCCGCGCAGCATGGACGGCCACGGGCGCCGGATGGCCAGGAAGCCGCCGCCCACCGGCACGGAGCGCCCGTCCAGCGTGAGGATGTCGGCGCTGATGCCGGGGAAGGGCGTGGTCGCGGACCCCGGAACCGTCTCGGTCACGCCGGGGAGCGGCGTCATCATGATCGCACCCGTCTCCGTCTGCCACCACGTGTCCACGATGGGGCAGCGCCCGCCGCCGATCTGCTCGTGGTACCAGATCCACGCCTCGGGGTTGATGGGCTCGCCCACCGTGCCCAGCAGCCGCAGCGACGACAGGTCGTGCTTCGCCGGCCAGTCGGTGCCCCACTTCATGAAGGCGCGGATGGCCGTGGGCGCCGTGTAGAAGATGGTGACCTTGTGGTCCTCGATGATCTTCCACATGCGGCCGCGGTCCGGCGCGTCGGGGGCGCCCTCGTACATGACCGCGGTGGCGCCGTTCGCGAGCGGGCCGTAGACCAGGTACGAGTGGCCGGTGACCCAGCCCACGTCGGCCGTGCACCAGTACACGTCGTCGTCCTTGAGGTCGAACACCCACTTGGTCGTCGCGTACACCTGCGTCATGTAGCCGCCGGTGGTGTGCATGATGCCCTTGGGCTTGCCCGTGGTGCCGGAGGTGTAGAGGATGTACAGCAGGTCCTCCGCGTCCATCTCCTCCGCGGGGCAGTGCTCGCCCTCGCCGTCCACCGCGTCGTGCCACCAGACGTCGCGGCCCTCGGCCATCTTCGCGTCGCCCAGCGTCTCGCCGTCCGCGCCGTGGCGGCGGACCACCAGCACGTGCTCGATGGTGGGGCAGCCGCCCTCCTTCTCCACCGCCTCGTCGGCACCGCGCTTCAGGGCCACCACGCCGCCGCGGCGGTATCCCCCGTCGGCCGTGATGAGCACCTTCGCCTCGGCGTCGCGGATGCGGTCGCGCAGCGACTCGGCCGAGAAGCCGCCGAAGACCACCGAGTGCGCCGCCCCGATGCGGGCGCAGGCCAGCATGGCGATGGCCGCCTCGGGGATCATGGGCAGGTAGATGGCCACGCGGTCGCCACGCTTCACCCCCAGCTTCTTCAGCGCGTTCGCCGCGCGCGAGACCTCGGCGTGCAGCTCCTCGTACGTGAAGGTGCGCAGGTCGCCCGGCTCGCCCTCCCAGATCAGCGCCGTCTTGGTGCGGCGGGGGCCGTCCAGGTGCCGGTCCAGGCAGTTGTACGAGGCGTTCAGGGTGCCGCCGCCGAACCACCGCGCGCAGGGTGGATCCCACTCCAGCACGCGGTCCCAGCGGCGGAACCAGTGCAGTTCCTCGGCCCACTGCGCCCAGTACGCCTCGGGGTCGGCCTCGGCGCGCTCGTACGGCTCGCGGTCGTGCACGTGCGCGGCGCGGGCGAACGCGGGCGGCGGGGGAAAGCTCCGGTCTTCCTGAAGCAGGGTGTCCAGAGCGATTTCGGGCGTGGGCATGGGGGGCTTCTCCGGGAGCTCGCGTGCACCGGCGCGGCGCCGGGCGGGTTTGGTGAGCGGGGATGATGCGAACGCCGCCGCGCGCGCCGCAAGAGTGCGGCCATCCACGGCCCTCGGATCGCGTTGACGCGCGGCCCTGTTCGCGGCCGCAAACAGCGGGTTGTTCGGTAGATGCGACCCTGCCGCCGCCGCCGTCTCGCATCCGCCGGCCAGCCGCTCCACACGACCGGCCGGGTCGTCGGATGGGCATCGATCGTTCTACATCTCCGATCTCGACCGATCCACATCTCCCGCACGCGCTCGCTCGATCGGCAGCGCCCCAGTGACCGGTTGATGCGCATCTTCTGAAACGCGGGAGATGCGGGGCGGCTTCGGCTGTCGGTCGACGGGAATGCGTATCTCCCTCATCGGATGGATGCGTGTCCCCGGCTCCTCGGCTGATGTGATGCGGATGTGAGAAAAGCGCCCTCGACGGCCGACTACACCGAGGCGAGTTGACCGCGCATCGTCCGTATCGCATTCTAAGCCGTCCGTCCGTTTCCCGTCCCGAGCCGGAGACCGTGCAGATGCCCGATGCCCAGGGGAATCCCCACACCGCGGCCTTCCGCGACCTGTGCGAGCGAGCCGTGAGCCTGCTGGAGGCGCTGAAAGCCGCTCCCGCCATGGAGCGCACGCCCATCCTTCGCGACGCGCAGCAGGCCATGCGCGACATCGACGCGCAGGTGAAGGCGCTGGACCTGGGCGGCCCCAGCTTCAGCGACGAGCAGGGCGACCTGATCGCCGCGTCGTCGGCGCTCCAGGCTATCGAGCTGGATCGCGGCGGCCCCCGCGTAGCCACCTTCGTGGACCGTGCCATCGCCGCGATCCGCCACGTAGAGAGCCTGTAGCTAGCGGTAGGACGTAAGCCTCGGCAGAGCCGGTAGGGCCGATGGCAGGTGGAGGATCGGGCGTGGACAAGGCGAAATGGAGCGAGAGATCGAACGCTCGTTCGCGCCGTGTTCCCGTTGCGGAAGCAGGCGTTCCCGGACGGGAACGCAGTGGCTGCTCGCGGGCGGGTGGAAAGCACGCGAGCACCTTTCGGGGCACCGCAGGACGAGAAGAATCGCTCATACATCTCCCGACAGAATCCGTTTGCGGAGGGTGCGGAGTGACCTTCGGTGTCGCCCCCAGGCTGATCGGAGCGGACCGGCTCACCGCCTGTCCTACGGTACGGCGTGCGGTCCGTTTGGACGCATGGGCGAGATGGTGTAGGGAATTATGGCCCGATGAATGCGATGGGGCGGGTGGATGGGGGTGCGATCCTTTCGGGCGCTTAGCAGGTTGCGAACGGATGCGTTGCGACCGCCGCGGCCCGCACAGGAACACGCAAGACTATGGCGTTCCACGGTGATACCGTTTATAGTAGCATCCAGTTCACGCCCCGTTCGCGGGGTCCCGCAGTCGTTCTCCGGGAGTCTCCCACATGCGACCCAAGCGTATGACCCCGCCCGTCCGCCGCACCACGCGGCGCTGGCGGACACCCCCCGCGATCACCCACGGCACCGAAGCCTTCGAGGGCTCGGGCATCCTCGACGAGATCCGCGGGCCGCTGGGCCTGCTGCTCTGGCAGACCCTGCGCGACGTGACTCTCTGGGCCTCTTTCGAGCCCGAGGAGCGTGAAGGCATCTTCGTGGCCGGCGCCGACGAGGCCCGCATGGCAGCGGTGCGCGGCGGCGAGGTGGACGTGCAGATCGAGCCCCCGCTGATGACCGTGGTGCGCATGGTGGGCAACCCGCACGGCGCGCGGCCCGAGACGGTGTCCATGGCCTGCCAGCACATCGCCCACTGGGCCGACGGGCAGGGGCTGACGGCCACCGCCATCGCGTTCGCGCAGGCGGCGGCGCTCTCCATCCCGTTCGACGCGGGCGCGGCCTACGCGGTCGGCCGCCTGGCTCGCCGCCGCGCCGAGTACGCGCGCGCCGAGACGTGGTTCCGGCGCTCCATCGCGCTGGCCCGGCAGAGCGGCGACTGGACGTCGTACGCGCTGGCCTTCTCGGGGCTGGGCAACCTGTACGCGCAGCGCGGCAACTACCCGGCGGCGCGGCGCTTCCACGTGCGGACGCTGCGGGCGGCGCGGCGCCACAGCCTGCGCCAGATCCAGGGCGCGGCGCTGCACGACCTGTTCGTGATCGCCAGCAACACGGGCCAGGAAGACGCGGAGCGCTACGCCCGCGGCGCCTACGACGCCTACGGCCACGAGCACGCCCGCCTGCCCGCGCTGGCGCAGGACATCGCCTGGTTCTGGATGGAGCGCGGCCACTTCGAGCCCGCGCTCACCGTGTTCCAGGCGCTGCTGCCGCACATGCACCGCTTCGACGAGCGCCTGGTGGTGCTCTCAAACGTGGTGCGCGCGGCGGCCGGCGCCGGCGAGCGCCGCCTGTTCGAGGAGACGTGGGACGAGGTGTGGGACGGGCTCTCGCGCAGCGACACGCAGGAGAACGCAGCGCAGGTGCTGGTGGAGATGGCCCACGGCGCGTCGATGATGGGCGAGCCGGAACGCGCCGAGCGCGCGGCCGAGCGTGCCCTGGCCGTGGCCACCCAGCGCGGCGAGAGCAAGATCCGC
>DASRQW010000015.1 GCA_035696245.1 Longimicrobiaceae bacterium
CGTTCATCGGCCGTCCTGGATCGACCGTTGATCGTCTACCGGCATACATCCACCGTCCTGCATCTACCGTCCGTTCACCCGCCGCGGCTCAGTGCGCGTCGACGGCGGCGGCGCCTTCCTTGGGCTTGCGGAGGAGCAGGATGGCCGGGGCGGTGGCGAGGAACGACAGGAGGATCAGCATCCACGAGTCGTTGTAGGCCAGCATGGTGGCCTGCTGCATCACCATGCCCTCGATCATCTTCATGGCGGTCTGGTTCGCGACCACCTCGGGGATGCCCCTGGCGAGCAGGCCCGACGTGACCATGTGCAGCCGCTCCACGAACGCCGGGTTGGTGGTGTTGATGTGCGTGAGCAGGTCCACCCGGTGATACTGGATGTGGCGCGTGAGGTACGTGCTGAGGATGGCGATGCCGAACGAGCCGCCCAGCTGCCGCGACAGGTTGATGAGGCCCGACGCCTGCTGCGCCTCGCTGGGCTTGAGGCTGCCGTACGCCGCGTTGTTGATGGGCGTGAACAGCAGGCCCAGCGCCACGCCGCGCACCATGAGCGGAAGCCGCGCGTCCGCCTCGCCCGCCATGGTCGTCAGGTGCCCCAGGTCCCACATGGCGAGCAGGAAGAAGCCCACGCCCAGGAAGATGAGGATGCGCGCGTCCACCAGCGGCTTCTTGCCGTTGAGCATGAAGCCGCACACCAGCGCCGTGGCGCCCGTGATCAGGCCGCCGGGCAGCATCACCAGCCCCGTCTCGGTGGGCGTGAAGTGCAGCAGGCTCTGCGTGAAGAGCGGGAAGAGGAACGTCCCACCGTACAGGCCGAAGCCCAGCGCCACGAAGAGGAAGATGGAGGCCGCCAGCTCGCGGTTCTTGAGCACGCGGAAGTTGATGACCGGGTGCTCGTTGCGCGGCGACAGCTCCCACCAGATCATCCCGACCAGCGACACGACCGCCAGAATCGTGAGACGCAGGATGAGGGGGCTGTTGAACCAGTCGTCCTGGTTGCCCTCTTCCAGCACGTACTGGAGCGAGCCCACGCCCGCGATCAGCAGCCCGATGCCCAGCCAGTCCACCGGCCCGGACCGCAGCTCCTGCCCCTTGGGGTCCTGCAGGAAGGTGTAGACCAGGAACGCGGAGACGATGCCGATGGGGATGTTGATGAAGAAGCACCAGTTCCACGTGTAGTTGTCGGTGATCCACCCGCCCAGCGTCGGTCCGAGAGTCGGCGCGACGATGATGCCGAGGAGGAAGATCGCCTGCACCATCCCCTGCTCTTCGCGCGGGAAGATCTGCCGCAGCGTGGCCTGCGCGGTCGAGAGCAGCGCCGCGCCGCCCGCGCCCTGCACGATGCGCCACAGCACCAGCGTGGGCAGCGAGTGCGCCGTGCCGCACAGGAAAGACGCCACGACGAAGATGACGATGGACGCCGTGAGGTAGTTCCGCCGGCCGAGAGTCGCCGTGAAGAACGCCGTCATCGGCAGCACGACGACGTTGGAGAGGATGTAGCCGGTGCTGACCCAGGAGATCTCCTGCTGCGTGGCGCCCAGGTTCCCCGCCATCTGCGGGAGGGCCACGTTGATGATGGTGGTGTCCAGCACCTCCATCACCGCCGCCGTGATCAGGCCCAGCAGGATGAGCCAGCGGTAGACGCTGATGCCGCCTTCGTCGTCGGCAGATGGCGGCGCGGCCTCGGGCGCGGGCGGCGGTGCCCGGAGGGTGTCGGTGTTCGCTGCCACGTGCGCTCCGCCCGGTGAAAGGCTTCGTCTTCGCGTCCGCCCGCGCGACCCCGCCGGGGCGACGGCAACCGGAAAGATGTTGCGCGTCCGCAACGCCGCAGGCAAGCCTTTTCGCATCCGGTTTCGGGAGATGCGCATCTCCCCGGTCCGATTCCGCCAGTCGAAGGAACCGACCGCTCGCGATCCCCCCATCGACGCCGCTCTGGATGCGGCGCCGCGGGGCGAGTATCGTGGATGCCGCCCTGCATCTCACTCGGTCCACCGATCCCTGAACGCCGCCATGGACGCCTCCGCCTTCGCCGACCAGCTGCTCGACACGTGGCGCATCCACCAGCGCATCAACTTGTATCTGCTCGACGCCGTCCCGGCGGAGGGGATGGGGGACGTCTCCGCGTCGAAGGGGCGAACGGTGGGCGAGCAGTTCGCGCATCTCCACAACGTGCGGCTGATGTGGCTCAAGGCCGCCGCGCCGGAGCTGCTGGAAGGGCTGGAGAAGATCGAGAAGGACGCCGCGGGAGATGCGGACCTGCTGCGGCGCTCGCTGGACGCGTCTGCCGGAGCCATCGAGACGCTGCTGCGGCGCAGCGTGGAGGCGGGCGGCAAGGTGAAGGGCTTCAAGCCGCACGTGACTGCCTTTCTCGGCTACCTCGTCTCGCACGAGTCCCACCACCGCGGGCAGATCATGCTCGCGCTCAAGCAGGCCGGCCACCCCGCCGACAAGAAGGTCGCCTTCGGCATCTGGGAGTGGGGCACGCGATAGCCCGCCCCACTCCGGCCCCCGCCGCTCATCAGCCGATCCGCATCACCCCACCCGCATCACCTCGTCCGCATCGCTCGCCCGCTTCACCTCGTCCAACTTCACCTCATCCACATCGCTCGTCCGCATCACCTCGCCCGCATCGCCGATCCGCATCGCCGAGTCCCATCGGCATCTTGCCGGCGGTCTCGACAGCGCCGTTCGACCCTCCGCCGATCCGATCCGTCGTCCCACCGATCCCGATCATCCGCCCCTCCCCGACCTCCCGCACACCATCCGCCGTTCGTCGTCCGTTTACATCCCTCGCACCATCCTCCGGAGACATCATCGGCATCGCGATCCACCGCAGACGCGCCCCGTCGCCGGGGACGTGGGAGGCTTCGGCTGTACGTTAACTGTCTAAAGTAAGATTGGTGCCGATGGACCGCACACTCGACCGCTGCGCACGGAAGGCGAGCAACGGACTCGCTTTTCGCGCTGTTGATGCGTCTGTGCCACACACCCAGCCCGAATATACGCACACCTTTAGAGACTTAGGATACTCTTTTGTTCCAAGGGGTTGACGCGAGCGCGGGTGTTGTAGATACTTGTCTTAACCAATCACGTATCCAGTCATAATTAGTACATTTCGCCCCACGACCCGCGACGCTCCAAGCGTCGTATCCCGGTCCAAGGCGTGAGAGACCCTGCGCCGGTACGGCCAGCTACCGTCGGCCTCCTCGCATGCCCCGCGAGAGCCGAGGTGGAGAAGACCGAAACCCGTGGCTCCACTCACCGTGGCGCGTGGGCAGGCACCAGCCGGAGCGGCCCCAACGCCGCCCAACCGTACTAATCCCCCACCGGAGCCGTCCCCCATGAGCACTGAAGTCACGCAGGTCCCCACGGAGCTTTCGGAGAACACCGCGCTCATCGCGCAGCAGCGCGCCATGGGCGAGATGCTGGCCCGCTCGGCCACGGACGCGGAGTTCCGCGCGCTGATGCTGAACGACGCGCACGCCGCTTTCGCCGCCGCCGGCGTCGAGGTCGCCTCGCACCTGGACATCGTCTTCATCGAGAACAAGGCCGACGTCACCATCGTCCTCCCCGAGGCGCTCGACGAGATGCTGGAGCTGTCCGAGGCCGAGCTTCACCAGCTCAACGGCGGCTCGGCCGAGGAGGTCGCCGTTGCTTCGGCGATGCTCTCCAGCCTGCAGTGCTTCGTGGTGAGCGCCGTGGTCAGCGGCAGCTTCGCGCTGACGGCGTACGTCGTCGCCAAGTACGTGGACTGAGCAGCACACGGCCGCGCGGGCTTCTCGCCCGCGCGGCCGAACGTTTTCCCCGTACCTCCCCCCTTCCGCACCAAGAGGTCTTCCGCATGAGCAGCGAGAACGAGCCGGTCGCCGCGACCGAAGTGACCGAGAACGCCAACCTGATCGCCCAGCAGCGCACCCTGCACGAGATGCTCGCCCGCTCGGCCGTGGACAAGGAGTTCCGCCAGCTCCTGATCGCCGACCCGCGCGGCGCCTTCGCCAGCTACGGCGTGGAGCTGCCGGCCGGCCTGAAGGTGTGCTTCGTGGAGAACGAGCACGACGCGACCATCGTGCTGCCGGACCCCATCGGCGACGCGGTGCGCCCCGCCGCCGCCGGCTGAGCCGGCCCGCGGCGGCAGGCCCCTCCCCACACGGGAGGGCCGCCCCGCCGCACCCTGCGCGAGCGCCCCGCGGCGCACCCCACCTTCCCAGTCCTGCATCAACGTCCGTCCAAGAGCGGTGAGATGACCCCGACCCTGACCCTGCCCGGAGAACGGGCGCGCCGGATGGCCGCGCGCGCCAGCACCTTCAGCGACCGCCTGGCCGACGCCGGCGCCCGCCCCGTGCCCGCTGCCGGCGAGGCCGAGGACCGCGTGGCGCGCTGGCGCTCGGTGGTCTCGCCCGCCGACGCCGCGGCCTTCGACAAGCGCCTGGAGTGGGACGGGTGGGCGCCCGAGACCGCCCGCTCGCTGGTGGACGACGTGGACCTGGGCGAGGGCTCGCCGGCGGGGGCGTGGACGGCCACGCTGGACGACATCTACGGAGCCGACGCGGCCGCCCTCTCGGCGCGCTTCGAGCCGGACCCGCGCGGCGACCGCGCGCTCAACCCGGCCGAGACGGTGGCGTTCGAGGAGCTGTACGTGCCGGCCGTGCGCTACGCCCGCGCCCGCCTGCGCGCCGCCGTGCCCGACGCGGACGAGCTGATGACGGGCGAGGCGCACGCCGGGCTGGAGCACGCGCTGCTCAAGCGCGTGGGCGGCATCTTCCAGCGCGCCATGTACACCTCGTTCACCGCGGCCCGCATGCGCGCCCAGGCGCGCGGCGCCGGGCCGTCGCTGTTCGGCACCGGCGGCCGCGCGCCCGACACGGTGTACCGCGCCTTCGTGGCCGAGCACCGCGGCGGCGGCCTGCTCGACTTCCTGGCCGCGCACCCGGTGGCGGCGCGCCTGTGCACCGTGGCGGTGACGCAGTGGGTGGTCACCACCGGCGAGCTGCTGGAGCGCATCCGCGCGGACCGCGGCGAGATCGCCGCCGCGTGGGGCGGCGGCAGCGAGCTGGGCCCGGTGGTGAAGGTGAAGTGCGACTCGGGCGACACCCACGACGGCGGCCGCGCGGTCGCGATCCTCACCTTCCAGTCCGGGGCGCGCGCGGTCTACAAGCCGCGCGAGGTGGCGCTGGACGCGCTGTGGGTCCGCGTGGTGTCGTGGTTCAACGGGCACCGGCCCGACGGGCCCGACCTGCGCGCCGCCGGTGCGCTGCTGCGCAAGGGCTACGGCTGGGTGGAGTTCATCGCGACCGAGGAGTGCGCGTCGCAGGACGAGGTGCGCGCCTTCTACGAGCGCAGCGGGCAGATCCTGGCGCTGGTGTACGCGCTGAACGGCAACGACTTCCACGCCGAGAACGTGATCGCGGGCGGGGCGCACCCGGTGCTGATCGACCACGAGGCGCTGATGAGCCCGCTGGGCATGGTGGCGCCCGCCACCGGCGAGCGCCTGGAGAGCTTCGCGCAGCTCACGCTGGACTCGGTGCAGCAGTCGGTGTCGGCCACGGGGCTGCTCCCCCTGATCCGCGAGATGAGCGGCAACGAGGTGGTGGTGGACCTGGGCGGCCTGACCTCGGCCGACAGCCCCGACGTGCAGATCGCGGTGGTCCACTGGCGCAACGTGAACACCGACATGATGAAGATGGCCACCATCCACCTGCCGTACGCGCCCAACGTGAACGTGCCGCGGCTGGACGGCGCGCCCGCGTACGCCACGGCGTGCCTGGAGGAGATCGTGGCCGGCTTCACCCGCGCGTACCGCACCGTGCTGGCGCGCCGCGGGGAGCTGCTGGAGATGGTGGAGGCCATGAGCGCCGAGACGGTGCGCTTCATCCCCCGCCAGACCAGCCTGTACGCGGCGCTGCTGCAGCGCTGCCTGCACCCCGAGTTCCTGCGCGACGGCTGGCGCCGCGCGGTGGAGTTCGACGTGCTCGCGCGGCCCTTCCTCGAGGCGGGCGAGCGCCCCATCGGGTGGCCCATGCTGGAGGCCGAGCGCCGCAGCCTGGAGCAGAACGACATCCCCCTCTTCGGCACCACGGCGGGCAGCCGCGCGCTGCAGCTTCCCAGCGGCGACGAGGTGGAGAACTTCTTCAACGCCAGCGCCATCGAGCAGGGCCGCCGCCGCCTGGAGCTGCTGGGCGAGGCCAACCTCACGCAGCAGGTCGAGCAGATCCGCTCCGCCTTCCTGGCCGCCGCGGCGCGCGGGATGAGCCCCGCCGCGCCCGACGAGCCCGAGGTCCAGGCCGGCCCCGCCGCGCCGTGGTCCGCCGAGGCCGCCGTCTCCGAGGCCGAAGGGGTGGCCGCCGAGGTGGAGGCGCGCGGGCAGCACGGGCCGCTGGGCCTGCGGGTGTGGATGGCCATCCAGCACCTGGGCGACGCCTCGCGCTACGCCATGCAGCCCATGGGGCCGGGCCTCTTCGACGGCTACAGCGGCGTGGCCCTGATGCACGCCGCGCTGGCCCGCGTGACCGGCGAGGCGGAGCATGGCCAGCGCGCCATCGACCTGCTCCAGCTCCTGATGGACACCAGCCCCTCGGGCGGCACCAAGCTGATGCCCAAGGCCAAGCGCAAGGACGTGGGCGCCGGCTCCGGCCTGGGCAGCAGCGTGTACGCGCTGGCCTCGGTGGGCGAGCTGATGGGCAGCGAGCAGGCCCGCGAGACGGCCGTGCGCTTCTGCCGTCAGCTCGCCGACGCCGCCCGCGGCGACCGCGAGTCGGGCGTCCCCGGGGTGATGCAGGGGATCTCCGGGACGGTGCTGGCGCTGCTCAAGACCCACGCGGTCACGGGCGACGCCCAGGCGCTGGCCGACGCGTCCGCCTTCGGCGCCGGGCTGCTGGAGACGCTGCGCAAGGACCACCCGCACGTGCTGGACGGCAGCGAGCGCGAGGGCAAGCCCACGCTCGTCTCCGGCCTGCCGCTGGGCGCGGCCGGCGTCGCCCTCGCCTTCGCCCGTCTCCACACCGCGACGGGAGATGCGGAGCTGCTCGCCGCGGCCGAGGCGCTGCTGGCGTACGACGGGCGCATCGCCGCTGCGGCCGTGCAGGCGGACGGCGTGCGCACCACCTGGGCGGGGAGCTGCGGCTCGGCCTTCGCCCGCATGGAGATGCCCGCGGGCAGCGCGGCCCGCGCCGGGCTGGACGCCGCGCTGGCCGACGTGGCCGCGGAGCTGACCGACGGCTGCGACCACCTGGCGGGCGGCGCCATGGGGCGCATCGACCTGCTGCTCAGCGCCGGCGTGCGCCTGGGCGACGGGGCGCTGGTGGAGCGCGCCCGCGCCGCGGCCATGGAGGTGGTCGCGCGCGGACAGGCCCGCGGCGCCTACCGCACGGCCTGGGGCTCGGGCATCTGCCACCCCGGCCTCTTCCAGGGCGCCTCGGGCGTCGCGTACCAGCTCCTGCGGCTGGCGCGGCCCGGCGAGGTCCCCTCGGTGCTCTCCTGGAGCTGAGCGGCTCCGCC
The DNA here is from genome assembly GCA_035696245.1 of Longimicrobiaceae bacterium. Lineage (NCBI taxonomy): Bacteria > Pseudomonadati > Gemmatimonadota > Longimicrobiia > Longimicrobiales > Longimicrobiaceae > Longimicrobiaceae bacterium. The sequence continues at coordinate 7,491 of DASRQW010000015.1, forward strand.
CTTTCCCCGATCTCCTTTCCCTTCCTTCTCTTTGAGGTGAACCGATGCGCAGTCTCGGCATCTTCGGCGGGCTCCCGGCGTTTCCCTCCTTCCCCGGCGACGGGACGGTGCTGATCGACGACGTGCCCGTGCGCAGCCGCATCATGCGGAGCGAGGTCCCCGCGTTCGACCCCACGTCCGAGGAGAACGCGCGCCGCGTGGTGGTGCAGGTCCGCGCCTTCTCGCTGAACTACCGCGACAAGAGCTTCATGGTGCAGATGCAGACCCTGCCCCGGAACCGCTTCTTCGCGGTGGGCTCGGAGCTCACCGGCACCGTGCTGGAGGTGGGCGCCGAGGTGCGCGGCTTCAAGCCCGGCGACCGGGTGATGGGCCAGAACCACTTCGTGAGCCTCAAGATCCGCCCCGGCGGGTGGCGCGACGGCGTGGCCACCAACCAGGGCAGCAAAGAGGTGCAGGCGTTCCACGAGGAGAAGCTGATCCGCATCCCCGACTCGATGCCCGACGAGATCGCGGCGGCGTTCAGCCTGGGCGCGCAGACGGCGTACAGCATGATCCGCAAGGCCGAGGTCGAGGAGGGCACGCGGGTGCTGGTCACCTCGGCCACCTCCAGCACCTCGGGCTTCGTGATCGCGGCGCTCAAGGCCCGCGGCGCGCGCATCTTCGCCACCACCGCCAGCGACACGCACGACCAGCGGCTCATGGACATGGGAGTGGAGCGGATCGTCCGCGTGACCGGGGCGCGCTCCAGCTTCCGCCACAACGACGACGTGATGCAGCTCGCCCGCGACCTCGACGGCTTCGAGGCGGTGATCGACCCCTTCTTCGACCTGCACGTGGAGCGCGGGCTGGAGATGCTGCTGCCCTTCGGCCGCTACGTGACCTGCGGGCTGGCCGGGCAGACCGAGGGCGCCAAGCGGCAGGCGGCCGTGCAGCCGGTGAACGGCCGCGACGTGCTGCTCACCGCCATGGTCAACAACCTCAGCATCATCGGCAACTGCCTGGGCCTGCACTCGGACCTGGACGCGGCCGTGGCGGACTACGAGGCGGGGCGCTTCCAGATCCCCATGGACAGCACCTTCACGGGCGAGGACGCGCCCGGCTTCCTGAACCGCACGTATTGCGACCGCAGCCGCTTCGGCAAGGTGGTCTTCCGCTACGACGACGCAGCCTGAGCCGGCGCGGGAAGGAGGCGCGAGATGAGTGACACGCTGTATCCCCCGGACTTCCTGGAAGATTCGGTCGAGGGCCACTTCGCCCGCTCGTCGCGGGGCAGCCGCACCGTGTACACGGCGGTGTGGGTGCTGGTCCTGGGCAGCCTGGCGGCGCTGCCGCTGCTGAAGGTGGACATCGCGGTGGCGAGCCCCGGCATCATCCGCCCCGCCACCGAGAAGACCGAGGTGCGCGCCGGGGCTTCGGGAATCCTGGAGCGGGTGGGCATCGCCAAGGGCCAGCGCGTGAAGCGCGGCGACGTGCTGGCAGTGGTGGGCGCCCCCGACGCGGCTTCGCGGCTGGCGCTGCTGGAGAGCCAGGTGGCGGAGCGCACGCGGGAGATGGACGACCTGCGGCGCCTGACCGCCGGGGGCGACCCAGGCGCGCTCTCGGTGGGCCGGCGGCGGCAGGAGTACGCCCAGTTCCGCGCCGAGCTGGACGACGCGCGCCTCCAGGAGCAGCGGCAGGACGGCGACCTGCGCCGCGGCCGGGCCCTGCACGACCAGAAGCTGCTGGCCGACGGCGAGATGGACCAGCTGGAGCTCCAGGCCCGCCAGGCCCGCGCCCGCACCGTGGCGCTCACCGAGCGCTACGCCGGCGGCTGGCAGGCCGACCTGGCCACGCTGCGGCAGGAGACGGAGCAGCTCCGCTCGCAGGCCGAGCAGCTGCGGTCGCAGTCGGCGCTCTTCACCGTCACCGCCCCCGAGGCGGGCACGGTGGAGGAGGCGGCCAGCCTGGCGCCCGGCAGCTTCGTGGCCGCGGGCGACCGCCTGGCGGTGATCTCGCCCACGGCGGCGCTGGTGGCCGAGATGCAGGTCGCCCCGCGCGACGTGGGGATGCTGCGGGTGGGGATGCCGGTGCGCATGCAGGTGGACGCCTTCAACTACCTGGACTGGGGCAGCGTGCACGGCCGCATCCTGGACATCTCCGACGACTTCCTGCTGGTGGACGGCCGCCCGGCCTTCCGCGTCCGCTGCGCCATGGCCGAGGGCCGGCTCAGCCTCAAGAACGGCGTCACGGGCCGCCTGAAGAAGGGGATGACGCTGCAGGGCCGCTTCCTGGTGGCGCGCCGCAGCCTCTTCCAGCTCCTGTACGACAACGTGAACGACTGGCTCAACCCCATGCAGCCGGGCACCGCGGCCGAGGAGGCGAAGTGAGGTTCCTGAAGCGCCGGCGGATCCCCACCGTCAAGCAGCACGACCAGACCGACTGCGGCGCCGCCTGCCTGGCGTCGGTCGGGGCGTACCACCGCCTGCACGTGCCGGTCGCCCGCATCCGGCAGCTCGCCGGCACCGACCAGCACGGCACCTCGCTGCTGGGGCTGATCGAGGCCGCGCGCCGCATGGGCTTCACGGCCAAGGGCGTGCGCGCCACCCGCGACGGCCTGGCCTCGGCGCCCAAGCCGGCCATCGCGCACATCACGCTCAAGGGCGTGATGCCGCACTACGTGGTGGTCTACGAGGCCACCGCCACGCAGGCCACGGTGATGGACCCGTACACCGGCGAGGTGTCGGTGAAGACCATCGACGAGCTGGCGTGGAGCGGCGCGCTGCTCATCCTCCAGCCCGGGCAGGAGTTCAAGCCGGGAGACGCGCGCACCTCCATCGGGCGGCGCTTCGCGGGGCTGCTGCGCCCGCACGGCACCATCCTCACCGAGGCGCTGATCGGGGCGGTCGCGTACACGCTGCTGGGGCTGAGCACCGCCATCTACGTGCAGAAGGTCGTCGACTACGTGCTGGCCGACGGCAACTCGCGGCTGCTCAACCTGATGAGCATGATCATGATCGTGCTCCTGGTGGCGCAGGCGTACCTGGGCGCGGCCAAGAACTTCCTCACCCTGCGCACGGGCCAGAAGATCGACGCCGAGCTGGTGCTGGGCTACTACAAGCACCTGCTCCGGCTCCCGCAGCAGTTCTTCGACACCATGCGCGTGGGCGAGATCCTGTCGCGCATCAACGACGCGGTGAAGATCCGCGCCTTCATCAACGACGTGGCGCTCGACCTGATGGTCAACGTGCTGGTCGTGACCTTCTCGCTGGGCCTGATGTTCGTGTACTCGTGGAAGCTGGCGCTGATGATGATGGCGCTCTTCCCCGTGTACGGCAGCATCTACCTGGTCACCAACCGCGCCAACCGCCGCAACCAGCGGCGCATGATGGAGAGCTCGGCCGACCTGGAGAGCCAGCTCGTGGAGTCGCTGAACGGCCTGCCCACGGTCAAGCGCTTCGGGCTGGAGCGCTTCGCCAACGGCAAGATGGAGCTCAGCTTCGTACGCGTCCTCCGCACCGTACGCACCGCGGCCAAGACGGGCATCCTCACCGGCACCACCACCGAGCTGGCCGGGCGCGTCTTCGCCATCGTGCTGCTGTGGGTGGGCGCGCACTTCGTCCTGGCGCGCGAGATCTCGCCGGGCGAGCTGATGAGCTGCTACGCCCTCATCGGCTACCTGACCGGGCCCATCGCCAGCCTGATCGGGATGAACCGCACCATGCAGGACGCGCTGATCGCGGCCGACCGCCTCTTCGAGATCCTGGACCTGGAGCGCGAGCCCAACGCGGGCGGCGTGATGCTGGAGGCCGAGACGGGCGACGTGCGGTTCGAGGACGTCACCTTCCGCTACGGCTCGCGCATGCCCGTCTTCCAGCACCTCGACCTCACCTTCCGCCGCGGCGAGCTGACGGCCGTGGTGGGCGAGAGCGGGTCGGGCAAGAGCACCATCGCCGCGCTGGTGCAGCGCATCTACGCGCTGGAGGGCGGGCGGGTGATGATCGGCGACCAGGACGTGCGCCACGTGAGCCCCGAGTCGCTGCGCCGCGCCACCGCCATCGTCCCCCAGCAGATCGACCTCTTCTCCGGCAGCATCATGGAGAACATCGCGGTGGGCGAGTACGAGCCCGACCGGCAACGCGTGCTGCAGGTGAGCCGCGACCTGGGCATCCTCGACTTCATCCAGGCCACGCCGGGCGGCTTCGAGAGCCTGGTGGGCGAGAACGGCGTGGCCCTCTCCGGCGGCCAGCGCCAGCGCCTGGCGATCGCCCGCGCGCTCTACCGCGACCCATCCATCCTGATCCTCGACGAGGCCACCTCGTCGCTCGACCCCCACTCCGAGCAGTTCGTGCAGCGCACCATGCAGACGCTGCGGCAGCAGGGGAAGACGGTGGTGGTGATCGCCCACCGGCTGTCGTCGGTGGTGCACGCCGACCGGATCGTGGTGCTGGACCGCGGAAAGGTGGCCGAGGAAGGCACGCACACCGAGCTGCTGGCCCGCGGCGGCGCCTACGCCCAGCTGTGGAACGCGCAGTTCCCCGCCCCGCCGTCGGCCGACGAGAAGCCGGCGCTGCTGCCCTTCACCGCCCTGGCCCATTCGGGCAACGGGAACGGCAACGGCAATGGAAACGGGGCCCACGCCTACGCCGGGGCGCGATGAGCGTGGCCGCCGCCCTCCCTTCCGGCCAGCCCGATCTGCCGGCCGGCGGAGTCGACTCCGCCGCGGAGGCTCGGCGCTCCGCACCGGTGCGGAGCGACAGGCGGCAGGCGCTCGGCGCCATGCTGGCGGGGATGGCGGTGGGCGGCGGGTTCGCGGGGCTGCTGGTATGGGCCATGGGCCCGCACGGCATCCTCCCCGCGGCGAGCTTCCGGCCGGCCGGCGGGCTCGCGTGGGCGGTGACGGCGGTGGCCGCCTGGCTGGCGGCGACGCTGCTGCACGAGGGAGGCCACGCCGCGGGCGCGGCGCTGGGCGGCTTCCGGCTGATCGCCCTGTGGGCCGGCCCGCTCCGGATCGGGCGGGTGGACGGGCGGCTGCGGGCGGGGCTCAACCGCCGCCTGGCCGCGTGGGGCGGCGCCTGCCTCTCCGCACCCGATAGGTGGCCGGGAGACGCGGCGTTCCGGCGGGGGATGTGGAGATACGTGGCGGGCGGACCCGCCGGCAGCGTCGCGGGAAGCGCCGCGTGCCTGGCCGGAGCGGTGGCGATGAGCAGTCCGTGGGCGCTCTTCCTCTTCGTCACCGGGGCGATGTCGCTGGGCCTGGCGGTCGTCACCTCCATCCCAATGCGGATGGGCGGCGGGACCGCGTCCGACGGCCTCCAGCTTCGCCGCCTCCGCCGCCGCGGCGCGGACGACGAGGCGCAGCTCGCCATCCGCGCCCTGCTGCTCCTCGCGCAGACGCAGCGGCCGCGTGAGTGGGACGCGGAGCTCGCCGGGCGCGCCGAGGCCGCGGCGGGAGTGTCCGAGCTGGGTGCCGCGGCGTCCTATCTCCTCTACTACCGCGCGCTCGATCTTGGCGATTGGGACGCGGCACGGGAGCACCTGGGACGGGCGACGGAGCGCGCGGCGTCCGGCGCGAACGGTCCCGCCAGGGCAGCTCAGGCGAACGCGGCGCTGGAGGCGGCCATCTTCACCGCCGCATGGGAAAACGACGCCGAGGCCGGGCGCCGCTGGCTCGACCAGGCTTCGGCCGCGCGAGGGGCCGACCCGCAGGGCTGGAGCCTGGCCCTCGCCGCCATCGCGCGCGCCGAGGGGAAGCCCCCCGCCGACGACCTGGCCGACGCTGCACGCGCCGCGCGCCGCACCGGCATCCCGTCCGCCACGCTCCTGCGCGCGGCCACGGTGGAACGGCTCTCGGCAGATGCACGGCGGAGCGCGCCCGCCTGAGATCCACTTAGGCCGAGTCGACACATTGGCGGATGCGGGCTCCGCGCCGGCAGGCGACGAGATCGAATCGAAACGCCCGGGCTCTTCACGAGCCGCAGGGAGACCTAAGATGCGCGGCCGATCCCGACCGCGAACTGAGGAAACGACGTACCCGGAGCATCTGGAGATGAGCGATCCCCTGACGCAGGCCGCGCCCGCCGAGGTCGCAGAGAACGCGGTGATGATCGCGCAGCAGCGCGCGCTGAACGACATGCTCGCCCGCTCCGCCTTCGACCGCGGGCTCCGCGCGCTGATGCTGAGCGACCCGCACGCCGCGTTCTTCGCCGCCGGCGTGCAGGTCTCGCCCGCCCTGGACATCGGCTTCATCGAGAACCGGGCGGACGTGACCATCGTCCTGCCCGACGCCCTCGACGAGGTCATCGAACTCTCCGAGGCCGAGCTGCAGACCGTGAACGGCGGGGCCACCGTCACGGCCACGGCGACCCTGATCGTCGACTCCCCCGTCTCGCTCGCGGTGTCGGCGGTGGTCTCGGTCGTCGCGCTCACGATCTACCTCGCCAGCTAGCCGACAGGATCCGCGTCTCCCCGCAACGGGAGATGCCGGAAGATGCGCCGCATGCGCCTAGCTAACGCCGGCCTCGCCCGTCCAGCGAAGCCGGGGTGGAGAAGGATTCGGTCCGCGGCTCCACCCACGCGCGCGCAGGGCAAGCCTCACCCGCGCGCCGCCTTCGCGGCCGCGGCACACAGCCCACTCCCCAGCCGGAGCACGTCCAGATGAGCACCGAGATGCAGACCACGGTCGCCGAGGTCACCGAGAACGCCGCGCTGATCGCCCAGCAGCGCGCCCTGAACGAGATGCTCGCCCGCTCGGCCACCGACGCGCAGTTCCGCGCCCTGATGCTGAACGACGCGCACGCCGCCTTCGCCGCCGCCGGCGTCGAGGTCGCCGCAGAGCTGGACATCGTCTTCATCGAGAACAAGGCGGACGTCACCATCGTCCTCCCCGAGGCGCTGGACGAGATGATGGAGCTGTCCGAGTCCGAGCTGCTCCAGGTCAACGGCGGTGCCACGCCCGCGGCCGCCAGCGTCGCCAGCGCCATGCTGTCGAGCCTGGAGTGCTTCGTGGTGAGCGCCGTGGTCAGCGGCAGCTTCGCCCTGACCGCGTACGTGATCGCCAAGGCCGTCGACTGACGTCTGCCCCGGACGCGCCGCGGGCGCGCCCGGCTCCCCGCTCCCTACCTCTGGAAAGGCAACAACAATGAGCAGCAACGTGATGCAGTCTGCCGAGGTCACCGAGAACGCCGCCATGATCGCGCAGCAGCGCGCCCTGAACGACATGCTCGCCCGCTCGGCGACGGACGCGGAGTTCCGCGCCCTGATGCTGAACGACGCGCACGCCGCCTTCGCGGCCGCCGGCGTCGAGGTCTCGGCCGAGCTCGACATCGTGTTCATCGAGAACAAGGCCGACGTCACCATCGTCCTCCCCGAGGCGCTGGACGAGATGATGGAGCTCTCCGAGTCCGAGCTGCTCCAGGTCAACGGGGGCGCCACGCCTGCGGTCGCCGGCGCCGTGCTGTCGAGCCTGGAGTGCTTCGTGGTGAGCGCCGTGGTCAGCGGCTCGATCGCGCTGATCGCCTACACGGTCGCCAAGATCGCCGAGTAGCAGCACCCGGGTGCGCGCGCCCGACCGGCGCGCGCACCCCCAGGTTTTACCGTCAACCAAATCGCGT
>DASRQW010000016.1 GCA_035696245.1 Longimicrobiaceae bacterium
CCCCCCGATTATGGTCGATTGAGTGCACCGAGTTACGAACTGGGTGGTTCGCGCAGAGCTTTGGCGGCGGGGTCGTAGACGGCGAAGCCCTCGCCTCGCGCGGCGTCAGCCTGCCGGTGGTCACTGGTGACGAAGCGGAAAGCGACGCCGTCCGGCGCGCCTTCGCGTCCGGCCAGTGCCGCCGCCAGGTGCACCGCGTCGGCTCCGCGCAGGCCGTAGATCCGCACCAGCTCGCCCGCCTGCTCCATGACGCCGCTGGCGGGGATGATGAGGAACGGTGTCGTGGCTCCGTGAAGCGCCTGCCGCACTCCATCCGCCGCGCTGCGGTGCGCGAGGCGGGTCAGCTTCTTCTCCGCCAGGCGCTGCGAAAGAGCGGAAAGGGCTTCGGGATAGACGAGGTCACAGACGAGGACGCGGGCAGACGGAGTGGGTGCGGTCGCTGCCCGGAGCAGGTCCTTCACCGTCTCGGTCCCCGGCTCCAGCGCGTAGATACGGACGAACGCGCTGGTGTCGAGGAAGTAGTACTTCACGCGCCGCGGCGAAGCCTGACCACAGTTTCACTGAGCGGCTCACCCTCGATCGAGACCGTGTCCGGAATCGCGTAGCCGGGCCCGGCGTCGGGGAGACGAACTGAGATGCCGAGGTGCCGCATGCGGCTCTCGAAGATCGCGAGATCGTCGGGGAGCGCAGGCGAAGCTGCGGGGCGCCTCACTGCGTTCTTCATGCGGTTCGCTTTCAGTTGGGCAGGCCGAAGCACGGCACTCTTCCGAAGCTCACGTGTCCTGGAGAGATTGTCAACTCTCTTGCTGCGTATGTAAGTGGCTGGCGTTCGGCAGGTTGGGCGCTGGTGTACGGACTCGGCTGGACGGGAGACGATCGTGCGGGCACAGTGTTGGTACCTTTGCCGCTTCAGGAACGGTGCAGATGCTGTGATTGCAAGTGTCGGTTGTCGTATCCAGAAGAAGAAGATGTGCGGCGGGAGACTCGCGCGGCGTGGTGCGTCAGGGTGCGCGGATGGCGCGAGGCTCGCGCCGGGGCGGGGAGACCCCGGACGGAGGCCAACAGGGGTATCGTTGGCCGGAGGAGGAGGCTCGCCGACCCCGCGGAGGAGACGGGCGGGGGCAGTTTCCCGCCCGGCTCCGGAGCGGTCCCGCGACGGAGCCTCTTCCGCCGACCCGGCACGCCCTCCCTACGCCTCTCGGCCACGCCAGCCAAACCGCCGGAGAACGCTGCTCAAAGTTGACGTAGGCTCGCCGGGCCGGTAACTTCCAGGATTCACGGAGGGGTGATGATACGGAGCATGACGGGGTACGGGGAGGCGGAGCGCGACACTCCCGCCGGGGTCCTGCAGGCCGAAGTACGGACGGTGAACCACCGCCACTTCAACGTGAACTTCCGGCTCCCCTCGTCGCTCGCGCGCTGGGAGACGGAGATGCGCGAGTGGCTGCGGACGTCCGTGTCGCGCGGCCACGTGAGCTGCGCCATCCGCGTGGAGCCCCACCCCGGCGACGCGGCCGCCCGCGGCCTGCGCGTGAACGACGAGCGCGTGGCCGCCTACCTCGCCCTGTTCCGCGAGATGGGCGAGCGCTTCGGCATTCCCGGCGAGCCCGACCTGGCGCTGCTCACCCGCTACTCCGACGTGATCGTCCGCGACGACACCGCCGACGTTCAGGTGGAGGTGGACGGAGACGACCTCCGCGCGGTGGTGGAGGAAGCGTCGCGCCGCAACGTGACCATGCGCGAGGACGAGGGCCGCCGCCTCCAGGCAGACCTGGAAGGCAGGCTGGACGCCATCTCCGCCGCACTGGCCGAGATCGAGCGCCGCGCGCCCGCGCGTCTCACGGCCGAGCGCGACCGGCTGCGCGAGGCGATACGCGAGCTGGCCGGCGGCGTGGGCATCAGCGAGGACCGGCTGGCGCAGGAGGTGGCGCACCTGGCCGAGCGCTGGGACGTGAACGAGGAGCTGGTGCGCTTCCGCTCGCACGGCGAGCTGTTCCGCGAGCTGCTGGCCGCGGACTCGGCCGAGCCGGTGGGCAAGCGCCTGTCGTTCCTTGTGCAGGAGATGCACCGCGAGGCGAACACCATCGGCTCCAAGGCCAACGACGCGGCCATCGCGCACCGCGTGGTCGCCATCAAGGACGAGGTGGAGCGCCTCCGCGAGCAGGTGGAAAACGTAGAGTGAGCCCCGCGCGCCGCGGCCTGCCCTGCCGCACCTTCCCCGTGGTGCTCTCGGCCCCCTCGGGCGCCGGCAAGACGACGATCGCGCGGCGCCTCCGCGAGAGGCGCGGCGACGTCGTCTTCTCCGTCTCGGCCACCACGCGCGCGCCGCGCCGCCACGAGCGCAACGGGGTGGACTACCACTTCGTGCCCGTGGACGAGTTCCGGCGGATGATCGACGCGGGCGAGCTGGCGGAGTGGGCGGAGGTGCACGGCAACTACTACGGCACGCCGCTCGCCAACCTGACACGGGCGGTGGAGCGCAGCCAGTTCCTGCTGCTGGACATCGATGTGCAGGGCGCGCGGCAGATCCGGAAGGTGGCGGCCGACGCGGTGCACGTCTTCATCCTCCCGCCCAACGGCGACGTGCTGGCCGAGCGCCTGCTGCGCCGCGGCAGCGAGGGCGAGGAGGTGCGGCAGCGCAGGCTGTCCAACGCGTGCGGCGAGGTGCAGAGCGCGGCGGAGTTCGACTACGTGGTGGTGAACGACGACCTGGACGCCACGGTAGACGCGGTGGAGAAGATCCTCGCCACCGAGTCGCACAGGGTGCAGCACCTGCCGGAGATGGGCGCCACTCTGGAGCGCATCTGCCGGGAGATCGGGAAGCACGTGGCGCCGCCCCCCGGCGGCGCGCGGGAAATCGCACAGACGCAGGAGCGTTCGCAATGAGAGTCGTGACCCCGGGCCAGGCGGCCCGCCACACCGGAAGCAAGTACCTGGGCGTGCTGGTGGCCGCCAAGTACGCGCGCAACCTGAACGACCTGCGCCGCAACGAGCTGATGGAAGACCCCACCGTGAGCGGCGTCCCCGGCGAGGTCCGCGAGAAGCTGACCACCATCGCCATCGAGGAAGTGGCCAAGGGCACGGTGGACTACCACCTGACGTCGCGCCGCCGGCCCGAGTACTAGGCCGCACGTGCCGGCCGCGCGCGGTCTGCGGCGTCCCTTCGAGGGGCGCCGCGTCGTGTTGGGGGTCACGGGCGGCATCGCGGCGTACAAGGCCGTGGCGGTCGCCCGCGAGCTGGCGCTGGCCGGCGCCGCCGTCGAGGCGGTGCTCACGGCGGGCGCCCTGGAGTTCGTGCGCCCCCTGACGTTCGAGGCGCTCACCGGCCGCGCCGCGCACACCTCGTTGTACCCGCCGGGCCAGCCCCTCACCCACATCCATCTGGCGCGCGACGCCGACGCGGTGGTGGTCGCCCCCGCGACCGCCAACTTTATCGCGCGCGCCGCCGCCGGGATGGCCGACGACCTGCTCACCGCCGTCCTCCTCGCCACCGACGCCCCCGTCGTCGTCTGCCCGGCGATGAACGACCGCATGTACCGCCACCCGCAGACGCAGGCCAACCTGCGCCGCCTGGCGGAGATCGGGTATCGGATCGCCGGGCCCGCCGTCGGGCCGCTCGCGTGGGGCGAGGGTGAGGGGCCGGGGCGGATGATCGAGCCGGACGAGGTCGTCGCGCACGCCGGACGCGCGCTGGAGCCCGCGGGTGCGCTGGGCGGACGGCGCGTGGTCGTCACCGCAGGCCCCACGCGCGAAGCCATCGACCCGGTGCGTTTCATCGGCAACCGCTCGTCCGGCCGGATGGGCTACGAGATCGCCGCCGCCGCATGGCGCCGCGGCGCGAGCGTGCTTCTCGTCACCGGCCCGTCGCCCCTCGCTCCCCCGCCGGGAGTCGAGGTCGAACGTGTCGAGACGGCGGAGGAGATGCGGAACGCCGTCGCCTCGGCTCTTCCATCTGCCGACGTGCTGGTGATGTCCGCCGCCGTGGCGGACTTCCGTCCCGCGGACCCGGCCGAGCGGAAGATCAAGAAGGAGGACGGCGAGATCCCGACCATCCGCCTGGAAGCGACGGCGGACGTGCTCAAGGCGACGCGCGAGGCGCGGCCGCCGGCGTGCGTGGTCGTCGGCTTCGCGCTTGAGACGAACGACGCGGTGAGCAACGGGCGGCGGAAGCTGGAAGCGAAGGGCCTGGACCTGCTCGTCGTGAACGACGCGACGGAGCCGGGCGCGGGGTTCGAGGTCGCCACCAACCGCGTCGTCCTCCTCCAGCCCGGCCGCGACGACGAGGCGCTGCCGCTGCTGCACAAGGCCGAGGTGGCGGACCGCATCCTGGACCGCGTGGAGACGCTGGTGCCGCCGCGGGAGCCCGCGCGTTGACCGACCCGCGCGACCTGCTGGAGCGCTACGTCCGCCAGCGAATGGAGCTGGGGGAGACGGAGGTCGTGCTCGACGGCTGGACCGAGGCGGAGCTGAGGGCTCTGCTTTCCGGTAGCGCCGGGAGCGTTTCGGGTGTGGTGCCCGCGGCCCCCGCGTCCCCATCTTCCGACGTTCACGTTGGACGCACGGCTGCACCGTCGTCTCCGGAGCGGACGCGTCCCTCCGAAGCTCGGCCGCTGGAGCGCGTGGCGGTAGGCATCGCGGCTGACGGGACGCCCGGGGCCGGGGAGATGCGGCAGGCGCCGGACGCCCCCGCGCGCGGCGCCAGCGCGGAGGAGATCGTGATGCTCCCCACGCTGGACGCGGTGCGCGACCTGGCGCTGGGCTGCCCGCGCTGCCGGCTGGCGAATTCCCGCCAGCACGTCGTCTTCGGCGAGGGCGACCCCGCGGCGGACCTGATGGTGGTGGGCGAGGCACCGGGGGAGAACGAGGACCGCACCGGGCGGCCCTTCGTGGGCAAGGCGGGCAAGCTGCTGGACCTGCTGCTCGCCTCCGTCGGGCTTCCCCGCGAGGCGGTCTACATCTGCAACGTGCTCAAGTGCCGGCCGCCCGACAACCGCAACCCCATGGCGGACGAGGTGGAGGCGTGCAGCCCGTACCTGGTCCGCCAGGTGGACCT
>DASRQW010000017.1 GCA_035696245.1 Longimicrobiaceae bacterium
CGTCATGGCGCGCGAGGTGGCCGAGTCCGTGGCGCAGCTGGACCGGCGCGCGCCGCGGCTGGACCCGGCGGTGCGCGCGGCGCTGCTCCGCTCGCTGGCGCTGCGGCCGGCGGACCGCTTCCCCCACGCGGGCGCCTTCGCGGACGCGCTGAACGCGGACCGCACGAACTCGGGCATTGCCTACGCACCGCCGCGCCCCGCGTCCGCCCCCGCGTCCGCAGCCGCGGGGATGGCGCAGGACTGGACGGAGATGGACGCCACGCGGGCGTTGGGCAATGCGCCGCAGCCCACTCCGTCCGCATCCCCCCGCCTCGGCGAGGCGCCGCGCGCGTACGAGGCGACGGAGTTCTATCAGCCGCCCGCGCGCCCGGCCGGACTCACGCAGCAGCCGGTCTTCCGGTCGCCCGCTCCTCAGCAGTCCGCGATGCGGCCGCAGCAGCCGGTGTCGCAGGCGCCGTTCCCGCGGCCCGAGCCCGTCCCGGCGTTCACCGCGTACCAGCCGCCCGCGCGCGCGGCCGTCGCGCCGGCCGTCCCGCAGGCCCCGGCCGCCCCGCCCCAGAAGCGCTCGGCCATCGGCCGGGTGATGCGCGGCGTGTGGGAGTTCACGGTATCCACCGTGGTGATGGGGCTGTTCGTGGGCTCGTGGGCGGTGGCGGCGAAGGGCGTGATGGACCACCTGCACTGGGCGATCTACGCGGGCGTGGCGGGCGCCGTGTTCTTCACGCCGCTCGCCGTGCACCGCCTCACCGGCAGCCGCGGGCGGTACTTCATGGTGCTGGTGGCGTCCGGCCTGGCGACGGGCGGAGCCCTGCGCGTGCTGCCGCCGGGGACCGACATCGCCATCCGGCTGGCAGGTATCTTCGGCGGCCAGGTGGTCGCGTCGTTCCTGGTCGCTCGCCTCACCCGCCGCAAGGTACGCGATGCCGCGGAAGAGGAGCTCTAGCCGCGCATCGAATCGGCGAAACTGGCAGATGGAGAGGCGGATGGGAGAGATTCCCGTCCGCCTCTTCTCGTTCACCCTGGGGTTCGATCCACCGGCTGGATCGGAGGTGTCGCACCTCGGCACACCGGCCGGACGGCGCGTCTACGGACCGACGACGCACATCCGCTGAAGATGCAGGGTGGAGGCGAGGGTCGGGAGCGCGTGATCGTGAAGGAAGTTGCGGGTGTGCGCATCTCCCCGTGGATGCCGGGAGGCGGGGCTCCGCGGGAGGCTGTCGATTGGGGCGGGGATCGTGTACGTTGTGAGGCTGCCGTTTCCCTCGCCCGCCGAACCCCGAGGCCGATCCCGTGCTCCTTCGCTACGTTCCGGTGGCGCTGCTGGCCGGCGCCGCCGCGCTCCACGCCCAGCAGGCCACCCCCGGCTACTCCCCCGCCGCGTCCGCCCGCGAGCGCGCGCTGGAGGCCGACGCCATCGCGCGGCCCACGCCCGCGGCGGCGGCGGCGCACTCGCACGCGCTCTCGCGCGAGACGCACGTGGCTGGCACCGCGGCCGACGCCCGCACCCGCGACTACGTGATCCAGCAGATGCGCGCGATGGGGCTGGAGACGGAGGTGCGGCCGTACGTGGTCTACCTGCCGCACGCCACCGCGGTGCACGTGTGGCGCACATCGCCGGACCCGCGCGAGCTGCCCATGAGCGAGCCGCCGGTGCCGGGCGACTCGACATCCACCGGACCGCAGTACCCGGCGGTGAACGGATCGAGCGGCGCAGGGAACGTGCGCGGCAACGTGGTCTACGTGAACTACGGGCTGGTGGAGGACTACGCGCGGCTGGACTCGCTGGGCGTGTCGGTGAAGAACCGCATCGCCATCGCGCGGTACGGACGGTCGTTCCGCGGCATCAAGGCGCGCGAGGCGGAGAAGCACGGCGCGCTGGGGCTCATCATCTACAGCGACCCCAAGGACGACGGGTCGGGCGCCGGACCGGTGTACCCGCAGGGGCGCTTCCGGCCCGAAGGCGGGATCCAGCGCGGCAGCGTGATGAACGGCGCGGGCGACCCCAGCACGCCCGGCTATCCCAGCGTAGCGGGCGCGCGCCGCATCCCCCAGGCGGACATGCAGGTGCCGCACATTCCCGTGGTGCCCATGAGCTACGGCAACGCGGCGGAGCTGCTGCGGGGGATGACGGGGCCGGAGGCGCCGGAGCGCTGGCAGGGCGGCCTGCCCTTCCGCTACCACCTGGGCCCCGGCCCGGTGGAGGCGCGCGTGTCGGTGGAGACGGACTCGGCGGCGCATGCGTACAAGACGATCTGGGACACGTTCGGCGTGGTGCGCGGGAGCGACCTGCCCAACGAGCTGGTGATCATCGGCGGGCACCGCGACGCGTGGGGGCCGGGCGCGTTCGACAACGTGAGCGGCACTGCGAGCGTGCTGGAGGCGGCGCGAGCGGTGGCGGAGCAGGTGAAGGCGGGCAACCGGCCGCGCCGCACCATCCTGTTCGCCACGTGGGACGCGGAGGAGTGGGGCCTGGTGGGCAGCACGGAGTTCGTGGAGCAGGACTCGCTCCGCCTGGCGCGCGGGGCGGTGGCGTACTTCAATCAGGACGTGTCCGCTTCCGGCCCCAACTTCGGCGGGGCGGCCAGCCCGTCGCTGCGGGCGCTGGTGCGCGACGTAGCGCGCGAGGTCCCCTCGCCGGACTCGGCGGGGCTGAGCGTGTACGGGGCGTGGCGGCGCAGCGCGAAGACGGCCGACGGGCACGAGCCGGAGATGGAGAGCCCCGGCGGCGGCTCGGACTTCGCGGGCTTCTACAACCACCTGGGCATCCCGATGGCGGACTGGGGCTTCGGCGGGCCGGGCGGCGTGTACCACTCGCAGTACGACTCGTTCGAGTGGATGCGGCGCTTCGGCGACCCCGGCTTCCGGCGCCACGCGGCCAGCGCGCAGGTGGGCGCGGCCGCGGTGCTGCGCATGGCCAACGCCGAGGTGCTGCCGTACGACTACGAGGAGTTCGCGCACACGCTCCGCGGCTACCTGCCGGCGCTGGACTCGTCGTTCGTGGCGAAGGGCTGGCCGGCGGCGTCGGGCCCGCTGGCGGGGGCGCTGGACTACATGGGCCGCGCGGCGGCGGGCTTCGCACGGGCGCGCGACGCCGCGCTGGCGGGCGGCGCGCTCCCGGCCGCTCGGCGCGACCGCGCCAACCGCGCACTGATGGCGGTGGAGCGCGCCCTCACCCGGCGCGAAGGGCTGAAGACGCGTCCCTGGTACCGCGGGCTGGTGTACGTGGCGGACGAGGACAACGGCTACTCCACGATGGTCTTTCCCTCCGTCGGCGAGGCGGTGCGGGCCGGCGACCGGCAGCTCGCCGAGCGGGAGGTCGCGGACCTCGCCTCGCGCATCATGGCCGCGTCCCAGGCGCTCCTCTCCGCCACCGAAGCCGTGGGCGAGCCCTGAGCCACGCATCCGCGGAGTCGCGTCCGAAGCGCCCGCCACGCATCCGCCGAATCGCCGCGGACGGGAGATGTGGATCGGTCGGATGAGACGATGCTGCGGGCGGGAACGTATCTTCACGATGCGATGCCGGTCATCTACCGTGATCGACGCGGAGATGCGCGAGGCGCGATGCACATCTCCGATCTACCGAGCCGTTGCCGTTCCGGATCCGACTGGCAAATCGGGCGAGCAGAGGGATGCGGATTCGTGGAGGTGTCCGCATCCACCGGCGTTCTTGCGGCTCGAATGCTCCTCGATCCACTGCTGTTGATGTTCTTTTCACCCTCCAACCCCAAGGCAGATCCGATGAATACATCCCGTAGCCGGATGCTGGCGCCGGCGGCGCTCGTGGCGGCGCTGGCGATTCCCGCGCAGGCGCAGGGGCCGCTCGCGCACGCGCCCGCGGCCGTGAAGGCGGACACGGCGTGCGCCGCGTGCCAGGACTTCTACCAGTTCGCGAACACGACGTGGCTGCAGCAGACGCAGATCCCCGCGGCGTACTCGTCGTGGAGCAACTTCCACGAGGTGTTCCAGCGCAACCAGGACGTGCTGCGCTCGATCGCCGAAGACGCGGCGGCGCACCGGGCCACGGCCGCGCCCGGGAGCGCGGAGGCGAAGCTGGGCGCGTTCTACGGCGCGTGCATGGACTCGGCGGCGGTGGAGCAGCAGGGCGTGCGCCCGCTGCTGGACGAGCTGAGCCGCATAGACGCCATCGCCACGCAGCGCCAGCTCCAGGCGGAGATCGCGCGGCTGCACCACGTCGGGGTTCCGGCGGTGTTCACGTTCGGCGCGGAGCAGGACGACAAGGACAGCCGGGTGATGCTGGGCACGGTGCGCCAGGGCGGGCTGGGCCTGCCCGACCGCGACTACTACCTGAAGGACGACTCGGCCAGCCGCGCGCTGCGCGACAAGTACGTGCAGCACATCGACATGACGCTGCGCCTGGTGGGCACGCCCGCCACCCGCGCGCACGCCGACGCCATGCGAGTGCTGGAGCTGGAGACGGCGCTTGCCCGTGCGTCGATGACGCGGGTGGCGCAGCGCGACCCCAACGCCATCTACCACAAGCTGACGCTGGCCGAGGCGCAGGCGCTGGCGCCGGGCTTCGACTGGACGGGCTACTTCCGCGAGATGGGGGCGCAGCCGGGCACGCACGTCATGGTGCGCCAGCCGGACTTCGTGCGCGCGGCGGGCGGCATGCTGGGGAGCGTGCCGCTGGCGTCGTGGAAGGCGTACCTGCGCTGGCAGCTCGCGAACGAGGCGTCGCCGCGCCTGGGCGCCGTGTTCGTGAACGAGAGCTTCCACTTCCAGCAGGCGCTGAGCGGCGTGCGCGAGATGCTGCCGCGGTGGAAGCGCTGCCTCACGGCCACCGACAACGGCCTGGGCGAGCTGCTGGGCCAGGCGTACGTGGCGAAGACCTTCACGCCCGAGGCCAAGGCGCGCGCCGTGACGATGGTGAACAACCTGCGCGCGGCGCTTCACGACCGGCTGGGCACGCTGAGCTGGATGAGCGAGGCCACGCGCACGCAGGCCATCGGCAAGCTGGACGCCTTCGTCCAGAAGATCGGCTACCCGGACCGGTGGATCGACTACTCGGCGCTCGCGCTGGCGCCGGGCCGCTACCAGGAGAACACGGCGGCGGCGAAGCGGTTCGCCATCGACCGGGCCATGCGCAAGATCGGGCGGCCGGTGGACCGCGGCGAGTGGGGGATGACGCCGCCCACGGTGAACGCGTACTACAACCCCGGCATCAACGAGATCGTGTTCCCGGCGGGCATCCTCCAGCCCCCGTTCTTCGACCCCAACGCCGACGACGCCACCAACTACGGCGGCATCGGGGCAGTGATCGGGCACGAGATGACGCACGGGTTCGACGACGAGGGCCGCCAGTACGACGCGGTGGGCAACCTGCGCGACTGGTGGACGCCGCAGGACGCGGCGGCCTACACCACGCAGGCGCAGCGCGTGGTGAGCCAGTTCAACGGCTACACGGCGGTGGACACGCTGCACCTGAACGGCGCGCTCACGGCGGGCGAGAACATCGCCGACCTGGGCGGGCTGACCATCGCGTACGCGGCGCTGCAGAAGAGCATGGAGGGCAAGCCGCGCCCGCCGCTGGTGGACGGGATGACGCCGGAGCAGCGCTTCTTCCTGTCGTGGGCGCACATCTGGCGCACGGTCACACGGCCGGAGCAGTCGCGCATGCTGGTTTCGGTGGACCCGCACTCGCCCGGCCGCTGGCGGGTGAACGGGCCGCTCTCGAACATGCCGGAGTTCGCCGCGGCGTTCCACTGCCAGGCCGGCGACCCGATGGTGCGCCCCGACTCGGTACGCGCGCAGATCTGGTAGCCATCGGCCACCGCTGACAGCGGCGGATCGTTGGATGAGCGAGGGGCGCGTCGGATTTTCCGATGCGCCCCTCACGCATTTCGGACGACGGGCCTCACGCGGAGCCGCGGAGCCGCGGAGAACGACATCTCGTCTCCTGCTGTTCTCCGCGTGCTCCGCGTCTCCGCGTGCGCCTGCCGTTCCGCCGGATTGGAATGGCGGGGTGCTTGTTCCCGCGTCCGGAACGTCCCTAGTTTGACGACAACGGCGAACCGAGCGACGGGAGATGCGGATGCGTGCTGTGCGTATGGGGTGGCGGGCGACGGACGGCGTGCGGCTGCTGCTTGCGGTGGTGGCGCTCGGATACGGTCTGCTGGCCGTGTTCCGCGCGCCGACGTACTGGACGTGGGAGATGGCGGTGCTCGCGACGGAGTGGGGATACGGCATCGCAGCGCTCGCGCTGGTGCTCGTCCTCCCGCGCGCCCGGCGGACGGCGGCGGGGCGTCTCGCCGCCGGGATCGCGGTGCTCGCCGCGGCGATGCTGCTGAGCCCGCTCGCGCGCGCGGTGCCCGTGGCGCACGAACTGCCCGCACGGATGCGCGAGGCGTTCGGAGATGCGCAGGCGCGCTCGCTCCCCGGCGCCCCCGCGCGCCCGCAGCCGCTGGCCCCGCTGGACATGCTGCGCGGCGTCCGCTCGCCCGGCGTGCGGGTGCGCACCTTCGTCTACGCCGACCGGGCGGACGGGCCGCTGCGGATGGACGTGTACTCGCCGCCGGGGCGAGGGCCCGCGCCGGCCGTGATCGTCATCCACGGCGGAAGCTGGCGCGGCGGCGACCGAAAGCAGCTCCCGCCGCTGAACCGCTACCTGGCCGCGCGCGGGTACGTAGTCGCCGCGATCGAGTACCGCCTCGCCCCGAAGCATCGCGCGCCGGACGCGCTGGCGGACGTGCTGACCGCTCTGCGCTTCCTGGAGGCGAACGCGCCGGCGCTGGGCGTGGACCCGCGGCGCATCGTGCTGATGGGGCGCT
This sequence comes from Longimicrobiaceae bacterium, assembly GCA_035696245.1. Classification (NCBI taxonomy): domain Bacteria; kingdom Pseudomonadati; phylum Gemmatimonadota; class Longimicrobiia; order Longimicrobiales; family Longimicrobiaceae; species Longimicrobiaceae bacterium. The sequence goes on from DASRQW010000017.1 coordinate 6,789, forward strand.
CGGCGGGCGGGCAGCTCGCGCTGCTGGCGGCGTACCGGGCGCACGACCCCGCGGTGCGCGGCGCGATCTCGTTCTACGCGCCCACGGACCTCGTCTACGGATACGCGCACCCCGCGAACCCCGCCGTGCTGGACAGCCGCGTCATCCTGCGCGCATTTCTCGGCGGCACTCCGGACGACGATCTGCCCGGCTACGTGGCCGCGTCTCCGCTCGCGTTCGTCGGGCCGGACACGCCGCCCACCCTGCTGGTGCACGGCGGGCGCGACGAGCTGGTGTGGGTCGTCCACTCCGAGATGCTGGACTCCGCGCTCGCGGCTGCCGGGCGTCCGCACCTGCTGCTCCGTCTCCCGTGGTCCACCCACGCCTGCGACTTCGCGTTCAGCCAGCCGTGCGGGCAGCTCTCCACCTGGGCGGTGGAGCACTTCCTCGCCGCGGTGACGCGGTAAGCTCGGCGGGAATCGGCCCCCTCCCCCGGCCCCTCCCCCAAAACTGCCTGGGGGAGGGGAGAATTCGGGTGTGGGCAGGAGGTGTGTCGCATCTTCGGATCGAGGCGGCGCGGACGGGACCGGTCGGCGGCACTACAAAACGGACCGAGGGCGCGCCGGGAGATGCCGGCGCGCCCTCGGTCCGTTCTCGTCTCCCGCTGCGGTCAGGGTGCGGGGATGGAGATGACGATGGGGATGCCGGTGCGGTTCTTGGGCACCAGGTGACGGTCCACGGTGTTGCCGCGGTGGATGTAGTTGTAGCGCACGACGGTGAGGCCGGTGACGGTGCCGATGGCGGCGCCGGCCACCACATCGCTCGCCCAGTGCTTGTTGTTGTACATCCGCGAGATGCCGGTGAGCGAGGCCAGCGTGTACGTGACGCCGCCCACGATCCAGCGCTGCTTGGGATGGTACACGCCCGCCTCGGCCGTCAGCGCCGCGGCCATGGCGAAGGCAGAGGACGTGTGCCCGGACGGGAACGACTGGTAGTCCGGGTTGCGCCAGCCACGGAAGAGCTTGAAGTCGTGGGGATTGTTGACGTCCTTGTACGGCCGCGCCCGCCCGGCGACGACCTTGCCCGCGTTGGTCACGATGCCGTTGACGACCACGGCTTCCACACTGTGCAGCGCCACGCGCGAGATGGTGGGATCGTGGGTCGCGCGGCCGTAGCCGTACGCCACGGCACCCCCCACCAGCGTGCCCGGCACGGCCAGGAGCCGCACCACGGTGGAGCCGCGGCCGGCGTACTTGTTGGCCTGCCACGCGGGCTGCTGCATCTTGGCGGTGACCCGGGCGTCCAGCGGGCGGGCCGCCAGGAGCGCCAGCGTGAAGCCGCCCACCACGTATGCGTCGGTGCTCGCGAAGACGTGCTTGAAGCGCGTGCTGTCGGCCGACTGCGCGGCCAGGGGCTGCACGCCCGAGGCCGCCATCAGCGCGGCGGCGGCGAACGCGCGAAAAGCCGCGCGCCCGCGGGCCGCGCCGAAGCTGCTTGCCATTCCCGTCATCCTCGTTCCCGTCGAAGTGCAGGTTGCGCCCGGCCGCGGCGCCTCCCGCCCAGCGGACGGCGGAGGCACGGCGGCGATTCCGGGGCGCGCATCCGCAGAAAGCACGCCGCCGCGCGGCGTTCCCCGCTCGTGCGTGGCGAAGGTGGCCGAAACAGGGCCGCGCCTCAGAGCAGCGTGCGGGCGAGCAGGGTACCCAGCCACGCCATGGCGCCGCCGCCCAGGGTCACGCGCACGTTGTCGTCCAGCGGCAGCGGCGCGAACTCGACTGCGGCGGCGGTGAGGGCGCCGAGGACCGCGCCGGCCGGGGCGAGCGCCGGGCTCAGCGCGGCGATGGTGAGGCCCACCGCCAGGTTCACCGCCAGCGCGGCCCCGAAGCCTTCCCAGCTCTTGCCCCACGACGTGCGGTGCCGCCCGAAGCGCTTGCCGACGAGCGCCGCGGCGGCGTCGCCCAGGCCGTTGAAGAGCATGGCGGCCACGGCGACGGGCGTGGGGAAGAGCACCAGCGCCGCGGCGTACGACACGGCCATGTACGTTCCGCCCGTGATGCTGTGCCGCTCGCGCGGCCGCAGCATGGTGCGGGTGAGGCGCAGGAAGTGGTAGCGCGGCCCGCGCACGTTCAGGCGCACCAGGTCTACCGTGAGCGCCAGGCAGGCGGCGGGCACCAGCACGGCCAGCGCCAGCGCCCGCGGCGCCAGCCACACCAGCAGCGGCAGCGAGGTGGTGGAGATGTGGAACGCCTTGCGGGCGAGCTCGCGCCGCATCTTCCGGGAGTGCGTGGTCACGGGCAGCGAGGGGTGTGCGGTGGCGGCGAGGGTCATTCAGTGGCTCCGGATGAAGTCCGCCAGGAGGCGGGCGACGCGTTCGGGGAACTCGGCGGGCACCCAGTGGCTGGCGTCGGGAAGGCGCTCGACGCGGATGCCGGGGACCCACGCGTCCAGCCCTTCGGTGAGCTGCGGGCGCAGGTGCGGGTCGCGCTCGCCCCACACGAGCAGCGTGGGCAGGTGGATGTCCGGGATGCGCGGCATGCCCGACGGGCGCAGCGCGCGATACCAGCTCAGCATCGCCGTCAGCGCGCCGGGCTGCGACCAGGCTTCCTTGTAGCACCGCACGTCCTCGTCGGTGTACGCGTCGCGGCGAACGGGCTCGCGGCGGAGGGCGCGCTCCAGCAGCTTGAAATTTCCGGCGCGCAGCACGGCTTCGGGCAGCCAGGGGAGCTGGAAGAACGCGGCGTACCACGAGCGCAGGCGCTGGTCCGCGGTCTTCAGCTCGCGGTTCATGGCGCGGGGATGCGGTGCGTTGATGGCGGCGAGGCAGCGGAAGCGCTCCGGATGCCAAGCTGCCGCGTACCACGCCACGATGCCGCCCCAGTCGTGCCCGACGACGGCCGCCGGCCGGTCGCTCAGGTGCGCGGCGAGGGCGGCCACGTCGGCCCCCGTGTGCTCCACGCGGTAGTCCGAGACGGCGCGGGGCTTGTCGGACAGGTTGTAGCCGCGCAGGTCCGGGGCGACGGCGTGGAAGCCGGCGTCCGCCAGCGCGGGCAGCAGGTGGCGCCACGCGTACCAGAACTCCGGGAAGCCGTGCAGCAGAAGCACGAGCGGCCCCTGCCCGGCCTGCGCGTAGTGCAGCCGCACGCCGTTCACGGCCGCCTCGCCGTGCGTGATCCCCGCCTCCGCGTCGGTCATCTTCTCGCGTCCCGGTGTCTCCGCGCAACCCGCGCGCCCCGCCCTACGCATCGCCCGTTCCAGGGAGATGCGCAACGACCCGGCATGCGGTCGACGTACGTCCGCGCAGGTGGGAGCTCGTTCTCGGTCGATGCCCTCCGAATCGCGGAGATGCCCAAGCTTGGTAGGTACCGACCTGCGTGTCGGTCCGCGGTCGGATGTGCGAGGATGTGTGGGACGAGCAGAGATTCGTGCGGCGGAAAGACGGTCGGACACACAGGTCCGACCCTACCGGTTGGAGAGGATGTGGCGGTCCGGGGGCTTCGTAGTACCCGTGAGATGCTGTGCGGCGGGAGACTGCCGGGCGTGATGGGCGAGAGCGCGTCACCGCTGCCGGCAGGCTCACGCCGGGGCGGGGAGACCCCGGACGGAGGCGGGCCAGGCAGTATCGGCCCGCCGGAGGAGGAGGCTC